>CAZNHI010000032.1:0-11893 GCA_964572535.1 uncultured Dehalococcoidia bacterium | reverse complement strand
CCACGTGACGCGCAGGATCCCGGAGAACCTGGAGGAACGCGCCCTCCGGCGGTTTCTGGGCCGGCTTCGGCCTGCCGCGATTCGCCATCGCCGGTCTTGTCCTCGCCGCCGTGCTCGTCGGCGCCAGCTTCTTGCTCTCCACCTCGAACGGCGGCGACGGCACCGTCGAAGCCGCGACCCTCGAAGGCGTCGTCATCGCCAGCGGCGAGGGCAGCCTCACCGTCCAGACCCTCGACACGCTCGAGGAGGTCACGATCCCGGTCGGCGCCCAGCTCTCGGACGAGACCGGCGCCCAACTCGACCTCGCGTCGATCGAGGTCGGGCAAGTGGTCGTGGTCAAGGGCAACCGCCCGCCCGGCGGCCCCGTCTCCGCCATCAACGTCAAGCGGCTGCTCAACGGCCTGCCTGGCTGGTGCACCGACGCTCCCGCCCGCTGCCGCCAGATCGCACAGAACCTCCAGGAAGCCCAGGAGCGCTGCCGCGCCAACCCCCAGGGCTGCCGCATCCTCAAGGAACGCATCGACGTCCTCATCGCGCAGGTCGGCGACATCGCTGCCCTCGAGGAGCTTAAACAACGCTGCCGCGAGGCCGGCGAAGCGAGCTGCCAGGACTTCATCGCCCTTTGCCGCCTTCAGCCCGACCTCTGCATCGCGCCCGACCCGCCTGAGCCGGTCTTCGACCGCCTCGACGACGCGCGCGCCCGCCTGCAAGCCCTGCAACGCCTCTGCTCCCAACGCGACACCAAGGCCTGCCGCCAGATCGCGCAGATCTGCGCTTCGCACCCCACTCTCTGCCCCGACGCCCCGCGCGCGCCTGTCGATCGTCCGGCCGGCGAGCCCGCCCCCACCGCCACACAGCGCGTCTCCCCCACGCCCGTTTCAGACCAGCGTCCCACCCGCCAGTAAGTCCCTCTCCCCCCGGGAGAGGGCGAGGGTGAGGGCGTCACCCCCGTCTGCCTCCGAACGTCCGGGATTGCTCCACGCACAATCGTAGGCGCGGTTCGCGAACCGCGCCTACGGTGCGTCTATGACCAACGCCCCCTGAGGCCCGGAGTCCAGGCCGGGGTATGACCAGCTCCCGCGTAACCCGCGCACCTCGATGCTCCGGCGTGAAACCGGCGGTACAGGCGCTTCATCCACCCCCGCGCAAATCTCCTGTCCCCAACCCGGAACCTTTCGCCTCCCGCCACGGATTAACCCGGTACAGGCCTGTCAAAACCCTTTGAGAGGAAACAACAACCAATGAGAATCAACCTAGGCGTCCTGGCCCTCGGCCTGCTCGCCACCACCGCAATCGCCATCGGCGCGCTCGGCGCCACAACCACCGTCTCTGCCGAGGACCCAGCCCTCGAATCCTCAGACGCCGCAATCGCCTCCGGCGACCACAGCCGTCTGCCCTACTGGATCAAGAACAGCATCATCGCCTGCGCCGCCCGGACCATGGACGAGCGCGTCGCCGTCGTGAAGGCTGCTCTACGCCAGGGACATAGCCTCAAGGAGATCGGCATTCGCCACGGCGTCCGCCCCGAAGCCCTCGAGCGCGGCATCCTACACTGCGAACGCCACTTCCTCGACCGCCTGGTCGCCAACGGCAAGCTCACCCGGCTCGAGGCCGCCCGCATCTTCAACTTCCTCGAAGACCACATCACCCGCATCATCAACTTCCACTACCAGCCCTCCGACCCCGTCCTCCGCGACGCCGCCGGCGACGAAACCCTGGTAGCGGACTAATCGCCCTCCACTCCCTCCGCAAGCGGGTCCAACAAGCAGAAGGCGCCGGTCGCGAGGACCGGCGCCTTCTCTGCATATCAACCTAATGCGTCAACCACAGCGACCTACAACCCTCAAAACCCATTGCGAGGAGCGATAGCGACGCGGCAATCTCGGTCACACCGCCCCCGGGGCCGTCCCACACTCCCCACCTGTCGTAGCGAGCCATCGCGCCAGCGAGGCGAAGCAACCTCGGTTCCCGGCCCCGAACACGCAGCTGCAGGATTCATCCTGCAGACCTCCTATAGAGCTACCACGCCTGACACAGAGGCTTCGGGTTCACCTTCGATCAAGCTCGTAACGATTGCGTCAGCCATCCTGGCAAGTTTGATCGCATTTCTGCTCGCCCGCAAAATCCTGCGTCACCTGCGCTTCTTCTGAAAGAGGCCGCGTCGCGATTCGCGAACCTCCCCTACGCCCCGTTATCGCAACCTGTCGAGGATGCTACCCAGAACGGACCGAGCACTCGTAGGGGCGCGATTCACCGCGCCCTGGCGCTGCCTACCACGCCACGCCGTACTTCTCCCGGAACGTAATCTCCTTCACCGGCAGCCGCTTCCCCCGGCCGTACTTCCGGATCGGCCAGCCCACCGGCAGGATCGCGTGCGCCTCTATCGATTCCGGCAGGCCCAGCAGCGGCCGCACCTCCGTCTCGCGCGACTTCCACCGCGTCGTCAGCACGGACCCCAGGCCGATGCCGTGGATCGCCAGCAGCAGGTTCTGCACCACCGGAAAGATCGAAGCGCCGCCCACCGCCGCCCCCGTCTCCGTACACGCCACGATCAGAGCCGGCACGTCCTCCCAGGGCGTGCGCTCCGGCGCGTTGTCCCCGTACAGCTGCTTGCCCAGCTCATCGAAGATCTTGCCCAGCCCCGCCTTCGTCGCGCGGTCGCGCACCACGATGAACCGCCACGGCTGTCGGTTCCCCCCGCTCGGTGCAAACGTCGCCGCCCGAAGCACCCGCTCGATCAGCGCATCGTCCACCGGTTGGTCCGTGAACAAACGCACCGCCCGCTGGCGCAGCATGATCCGTTCCAGCTCCTCGAAATTGAACTCAGCCGTAATCGCCTGTGCCTGCGTCATCGAATCTCCCTCACGCCTTTATCCCTGCCCTATGCCTATGCACTCCGAACTCTGCACTCTGTACGCAGCCCGCCGCAAGATACCCGAAGCTGGCCAATTTACCCATTTGCCGCTTTGCCCATTGCCTCTCTCACCTTGACGCAAGCTAGCGAGTTATATCCCCGCGACCCCGCTCGGTACGAACTTTGGCGACCAACGCCACATGCGCCCCTTTACCGGGGTTCGGGGTGTCCCCGGTCTTTCAATGCAACGGCTCCGGGGGGTGTCCCCGGCGTTAGTACCAAGGGCGATAAACGCCACATGCGCCCCTTTAGCGGGGGCTCCGGGGGTGTCCCCGGCGTTAGTACCAAGGGCGATAAACGCCACATGCGCCCCTTTTGCTGGGGTTCCGGGGGTGTCCCCGGCTTTAGTACCAAAGGCGATAAACGCCACATGCGCCCCTTTAGCGGGGGCTCCGGGGGTGTCCCCCGGCTTTAGACACAGGGGGTTTGGCTGATGAAGTTTGGCATCCAGTACCAGCTCAACACCGTGAGGCCGCTGGACAAAGACCAGTGGGGCGACGACGACGAGCACAAGATCTTTCAGGAAGCCCTGGAGCAGATCGAGTTCGCCGACAAGCTAGGCTTCGACTACGTCTGGTTCACCGAGCACCACTTCCTGGAGGAGTACAGCTCATCCTCCGCCCCAGAGGTCATCCTCGCCGCCGCATCCCAGCGCACCAAGAACATCCGCCTCAGCCACGGCATCGTCCACATGCCCCCCAAACAGAACCACCCGGCGCGCGTCGCTGAGCGCATCGCCTCGCTCGATCTCGTCTCCAACGGCCGCGTCGAATTCGGCACCGGCGAAGGCGCCACCATCACCGAGACCGACGGCTTCGGCACAGTCCGCGCCGAAAAGAAAGAAGCCTGGGAAGAGGCCACCCGTGAGTGCCTCAGGATGATGATGATGACGCCTTACCCTGGCTACGAGGGCGTCCACTTCAGCATGCCGGAGCGCAATGTCATCCCGAAGCCTTTGCAGAAGCCACACCCACCGGTCTGGGTCGCAGCCAGCCGCCTCGAAACCGCGATGGTCGGCGCCCGTCTCGGCATGGGCGCGCTCGGCGTCGGCTTCGAAAGCCCCCAGGAGGCCGAAGAGCGCGTCAGCCGCTATTACGAGCTGATCCGCAACTGCCGCCCCATCGGCAAGGCAATTAACCCCGCGCTTGCGGCCGGCGGCAACCTCATGGTCGCCAAGACCAACGAGGAAGCAATGCGTCGCGGCCTGCGCGGCGCCCAGTACTTCGGCTTCGCCCTCGGCTTCACCAACGGCGAGGTCCACCACGGCCGCGACCACCTCAACCGCGAGTTCGTCAGGCGCTTCGGCCCCGAAGGCGCCGAACGCCCGGCGGTCGTCGAAGCCGAGCCCGAGGATGAGACCCAGCGCACCCTGTTTCGCGCTGGCCGCCGCGGGAACTTCATCGGCTCACCGGAGTTCGTACGTGAAAACCTGCGCCGTTTCGAGGACGCCCACATCGATATCGTCAACTTCTTCTACCAGATGCACGAGCGCAAGCACGAACACATCATGGAGTCGCTGGAGCTGTTCGCGAAGGAAGTCATGCCGGAGTTCAAGGAGCGCCACCCCAAGCACCAGAAGTGGCGCGAGCAGCAACTGGACGGCGTCAAGCACGAGATCAACAGCTCGATCTAGAAAGAGGCTGTGTGCGCCCCTTCAGCGGGGTCCGGGGTGTCCCCCGTCTTTCTGCAAAGGGCCCGGAGTGGTCCGCCCGGTCTCGGAACGAAAGGGCGATAAACGCCACATACGCCCCTTTAGCGGGGGCTCCGGGGGTGTCCCCCGGCTTTCAACACCGGAGGTCGTCATGGCATCGTCAGCTGACATCAAGGACGCTACGTTCAGGGCCGCGCTCGAAGAAGCCGACCGCCTTCTCGACGCCGGTGATTACACCGGCGCCTCCCGCAAGTGCGGCGAGACCTACCTCCTGCTGCTGGAGAAGCACCCAGAATTGATCCCCTCGCCGCCGGCCCCGCTCGGCGTCGTTGGCGGCGGCAGTTTCACCTCCTATCTGCGCTCGCCCACGCCCACCTGGCCACGTACCGGCGGACTCAACGTCGTCACCGGCCAGGACGGCAAGCCCCGCCTCACCTTTGACAAGGAGCGCTTCGCATTCTCGGAGGCCGCCGGCTATTACGAGTTCCTCATGAGCGAGCTCTGGCGTCTGCAGGACTGACATGCCCTCCGCCGCCGAGATCACAGACGCCGTCTTCCGCACCGCCCTGGAAGACGCCGACCGCCTCCTCGACGAAAGCGACTACGCCGGCGCCTCCCGCCGCTGCGCCGAGACCTACCTACTCTTGCTGCAGAAGCACCCAGAGCTGATCCCGCCCCACAGCGGCCCCACCGGCTTCTACCAGATGCAACCGCCGGCGGCGAAAGGCCAGGGCACCCTCGACCAGTACAACGCCGCCCGTGCCACCCGAGTCGCCTTCTGGCCCACCTCCGGCAGCATCCAGGTCATCGTCGGCCAAGACCGCAAGCCCACCCTCGTCTACACCAAGGACCGATTCTCCTTCTCCGAAGCCTCCAGCTACTACGAGTTCCTCATGGGCCAGATCTGGCGCCTCCAAAAACAAGAAGAAGCCTGACGCCACATTCAAGTTCGGCCCGCCAAGAAAAACGCCACGTCAAAGCATCCTGAGCCTGTCGAAGGGCCCAACGCCCATTGCGGTCACCGACGGCCTGTAGTCGCGCTGCGGCAATCCCCTCGCCCTCTGGGAGAGGGTTAGGTTGAGGGCCGTCACCCCACTGGTAGCTGACGTCCTGAGTTTCTCCCACACCTGAGGGATTACGCCCATTCCCGATGCCTGATCACGTCTATTTCTATCTATCTTTCGCGCGCCGCCAATCTTTCGAATCGCCTATCATGGCCAACCCTATCAGCTCAGCGCGAGTGATGGGTCTATCCGATAAAAACATGAAATCATTGACATTTCCCAGCATTGTGCTAATAAAGGGCTACCGGGAAAGGGCCATTTCTTCCCCTTTCAGGCCGAAAGGAGTTCAGGCATTGGTTAGCTACTGGGACAAGGTGCTGGACAATAGGATCACCAGGCGGCGCGCACTCGCCGCAACGGGCATGACAGCCGCATCCGCAGCCTTCCTCGCTGCTTGTGGCGGCAGCGATGACGGCGGAGGCGACTCTGGACCGGCCGATAGCAGCGGCCTGCTCGCCAAGATCGAGGACACGTCCAAGTCCGCCAAACGCGGCGGCACCATGAAGTGGACCCAGGCCTCCGAGCCCCTCCACTTCGATGGACAGGCTCAGGGACAGGCCCAGCTCAACATCTACAACGGCATGGTCTATGAGTCTCTGATCCGCAACAAGCCCGGTGTCGGCGAACCCACGAAGTATAACGAGGTCCTGCCCAACCTCGCAGAGTCCTGGGAGTTCTCACCCGACAAGACCACCATTACCTTCAAGCTGCGTCAGGGCGTCAAGTGGCAAAACGTTGCTCCCGTCAGCGGCCGCGCCTTTGACTCGTCCGACGTCCTCGCCAGCGTCAAGCGTTACACCGGTCACGCCACGCCCAACAACAAGACCGCAAACTTCAACTCAGCTAACCCCAACGCACCCATCATGTCGGTCGAAGCGCCGGACGCCTTCACCGTCGTCTACAAGCTGAAGGAGCCCACCTCCTTCATCATGCAGCGCCTCGCCAACATGATCACCGGTGAAGCCGGCTCCATCTACCCCAAGGAAGCCGACAGCGGCTTCGACCCTCGCAAGCAGCAAATCGGCACCGGTGGCTTCATCCTGGACAAGCACATACCCTCCTCGAGCTTGACTTACAGGCGCAACCCCGACTACTGGAACAAGGATGCCGTCTACACAGACGTCCTTGAGATTCCCTTCCTCAACGACCCGGCCGCGCGCGCGGCCCAGTTCCAGACCGGCGCCATCTACGCCGTAGGCGGACTCGCGGATATCGCTCCGGACACCGTGGTCCAGACCAAGAAGGACGCCCCGGGGCTGAACATGTACTCGTTCATCGCCCCCATCAACAACGTCTCCTTCATCCAGCGCATGGGCTGGAAGGACCTCAACGGCAAGAAGTCGCCCTTCCTGGACGTCCGCGTCCGCCAGGCGATGGCATATGCGATCGACCGCGATGCCTACATTGATGCTTTCTCAAACCTCGCCGCCTTCGCCAAGGAAGGCCTGCCGGCGGAGCCCTTGTACCACACGTCCATGGGCTACATTCCCGGCATCACCCTTAACCCCACGGACACCAAGACCTTCGGCGAGAACGCCAAGTACTACACCCGCAACCTGGAAGAAGCCAAGAAGCTGCTCTCTGCCGCCGGTTACCCTAGCGGGTTTGAGTACCCGTCGATGTGGCCCAACTTCCCGCTCTTCGGGCCCAACTTCCCCAAGCAAATCGCGGTGATGGAGGCCTTCAACCAGGAAATCGGCCTCAAGCCGAAGTCAGAGCCGCTGGACTACAACCTGGGCTACCTGCCGAACCTCGTCACCAAGCGCGGCCAGCACGAAGGTATTGGCTTCACGCTCGGCGCCGTCACCTCGTCCGACCCGGTTGACTACTTCGTCTGGCGCTACTACTCGAAGTCAGGTGCCACCAGTGGCGCCATCTTCGGTGACATCGGCTCCGGTGCCGGCGAAGGTGACCCCAAGGTGGACGACTTCGTCGAAAAGGCCAAGGCCGAACTCGATGCCAAGAAGCAGGTGACGATTCTGCAGGACATGCAGCGCTACCTGGCTGGCATGCAGTACGCGGTCACGTCGCCCGGCCTCGCCACCCAGTTCACACTGGCCTGGCCGGCGGTGCGGAACTACCTGACCCATCAGGGCGACAGTCGCGCCATCAACTCCTTCTACTACACCTGGTGGCTGGACGACACCTTGGCTCCGATCAAGAAGTCGTAACGGCTACCCTCATTTGCCGGAAGAAGGCCGTCTCTGCCCGGAGGCGGCCTTCCTCTTTCCCCCAACGCCATAAATCGGCGTAGCTGCCTGCCTTTAGCTCACCTGCCCACGTAGGCCTCCTGTCCGCGGCCACACAAAACGATGACGCCCCCTGACCGCAGGCACCGCCCCCGGCCTGACAGCCGCTGGGCTTTCGCTCACACATCGTCGCCAGCATCTCGCATCGGTGAATCCCGCGGCCCGCCGGACTCGTATCATTAGCGAAAGTCAATCGCAGAATTGACATTTTCGTAATGTGTGATAAGACAAGTCTGGCATTTGAGGGGCGCCAAATCGACCCCCACCAGACGAAAGGAGCACAAATGGCAAGCTACTGGGACAAGGTGCTTGACAACAGGATCACCAGGCGCCGTGCAATCGCCGCCACGGGCATGACGGCAGCTGCGGCAGCCTTTTTGGCCGCTTGCGGAGGCAGCGACGATGGTGGAGACAAGATCGACACCACCAAGGGTGACACCAGCGGTCTGATCAGCACCATCGACGACACTAGCAAGCTGGCGAAGCAAGGCGGAACCTTCGCTTGGCCCAACGCCCGCGAGCCGCTGCACTTCGATGGCAAGGCTCAGGGTCAGGTCCAGCTCAACCACCACAACGGCCTCGCCTATGAGGCGCTCGTCCGCAACAAGCCCGGCTTCATGCAGCCCTCAGCCTGGTCCGAAGTCGAGCCTCAGCTTGCCGAATCCTTCGAGATCTCTCCCGACAAGCTCTCGATGACCTTCAAGATTCGCCAGGGCGTCAAGTGGCACAACAAAGCTCCGGTCAACGGCCGTCTCCTCGACGCTGAAGATGTCGTGACCACCTGGAAGAACTTCGAAGAAGCCGCCACTCCCAACAACAAGGGCGCCAACTCCAATAAGGTCAACCCGGCTGCCCCTGTCCTCTCCTTCGAAGCGACCGACGCCAAGACCGTCGTCATCAAGCTCAAGGAGCCCAGCTCGTACATGCTGCAGCGCCTCTCGAGCATGATTACCGGCGAGATCGGCAGCATCTACCCCAAGGAAACCTACAAGGGCTTCGACCCCAAGCTCGACCAGATCGGCACCGGCGCCTACATGCTTGAAAAGTTCACGCCCTCCGTGAGCGTGACCCACAAGCGCAACCCCGAATATTGGGACGCCAAGAACGCCGGCTTCCTTGACACCGTCAGCTTCCCGCTGCTGGCCGAATATGCCGCCCAACTGGCTCAGCTCAAGGCCGGCGCGCTCTCCAGCTTGGTCGTCTCGGCTACCGACGTGGTCCAGACCAAGAAGGACTCGCCGCTGCTCAACATGTACGCCGTCACCCTGGCCACCAACAACGCCGGCGCCTCCATGCGCTTCGGCTGGAACCCCATCGGTGACAAGAAGTCACCCTTCCTCGACCAGCGCGTACGCCAGGCCCTCTCAATGTCCTTCGACCGTGAGACCTCCATCGACGTGACCTCCAACGTCTCGAACTTCGAGTCCGCGGGCCTTCCGGTTTCCACCTACTGGCATACCTCAATGGGCTACATCCCAGGTGTGACCCTAGACCCGCGCGACGCCAAGAGCTTCGGCGAAAACGCCAAGTACTACACCTACAACGTTGAGGAAGCCAAGAAGCTGATCTCGGCTGCCAAGTCAGCCTACGGCAGCGACTTCCCGGAGATCCCCTCCGGTCGCGTCAACGCGGTTTTCGGGCCCTCCTACACTCAGGAAACCGAGATCATGGACCAGTTCGCCCGTGACGTCGGCCTCAACATCAAGGCCACGCCGCTGGACTACAACCTGGACTACCTGCCCAAGTTCGTCACCCAGCAGGGCAAGATCTCCGGCATGTTCTACGGCATCGGCGCCGTAACCTCGCCGGACCCCACCGATTACTTCGTCTGGCGCTTCTACTCCAAGTCCGGCGCCACCAGTGGTTCGCTCGGCTTCGGCGGCCCCGACGGTAGCAAGGGCGACCAGTCCGGCGACGTTGAAGTCGACGCGCTGATCGAAAAGGCCAAGGCAGAGTTCGACGCCAAGAAGCGCAACGTCTTCATCGGCGACCTCCAGCGCCTCCTGGCCAAGCAGGCCTACGCCGTGCTGCGGCCTGGATTCGCCGACAGCTTCCAGCTGGCCTGGCCGGCGATTCAGAACTACGCCACCTTCCAGGGCGACTCCCGTGTCATCCTCGGAGGCACCAACGGCATCAACCTCTACTGGTACGACTCGACCAAGCCCCACAAGGCCTAGTCGAACTCCGGAACGAGCGCAAAGGGCCGGTCCACGAGGACCGGCCCTTTCTCTTTTCCTCGCCTCTGGCCTCGTCGCCTTCATCCGCTTAGAATCGCAAGGCAACCCCGTCCTCCCCGTCTAGAAACCCGAGGCGATCATGAAGCGCTCTACAGACCGCATCCTCACCACCCACACCGGCAGCCTGCCACGACCCCCAGAGCTAATCGAGACCCTGCGCACCCTCGATAGCGGTGCCCCCGTTGATCAGGCCGCCTTCCAGCGCCAGACCCGCGACGCCGTGACCCAGGTCGTTAAGCTCCAGCACGATGCCGGCATAGACGTCCTCAACGACGGCGAAGAAGGCAAGGTCGGCTACTCCACCTACATCAAGGACCGCTGCACCGGCTTCGAAGGCGAAAACCGCTCCACCATGGTCCAGGCGGAAGGCAAAGACTTCCCGGAGTGGGCCGCTGCCCGCCCCCGGCCCAGCTTCACACGGCCCGCCTGCGACGGCCCCATAGCCTGGAAAGACTTCGACGCCGTAAAGCGCGACATCGAAAACCTCCGAGCCGCCGCCCAGAACGCCGGCGCCGCGGAGGTCTTCATGAGCGCCGCCTCGCCCGGCGTCATCGCCATCTTCCTCGCCAACAATTACTACCCCAGCGACGAGGCCTACCTCGAGGCCATCGCCAACGTCATGCGCGACGAATACCGGGCCATTGTCGATGCCGGTTTCATCCTCCAGCTCGATTGCCCGGACCTCGCCATGAGCCGCCACAACCGCTTCGCCGACCTCTCCCTGCCGGAGTTCCTCAAAAAGGTTGAGCTGCACGTCGAAGTCCTTAACGACGCTATCAAGGGCATCCCAGCCGACCGCATGCGTACCCACCTCTGCTGGGGCAACTACGAAGGCCCCCACCAGCTCGACGTCGAGCTCAAGGACATCATCCAAATCATCCTCAAGGCCAACACCGAAGGCATCTCCTTCGAAGGCGCCAACCCCCGTCACGAGAACGAATGGCGCGTCTTCCGCGACGTCAAGCTCCCCGACGACAAAGTCCTCATCCCCGGCGTCATCGACTCCACCACCAATTTCATCGAGCACCCGGAGGTCGTCGCCGACCGCATCGAGCGCTACGCCGGCGTCGTTGGCAAAGAGCGCGTCATCGCCAGCACAGACTGCGGCTTCGGCACCTTCGCCGCCGGCGGCACCGTCTTCCCCGGCATCGCCTGGGCCAAGCTCAAGGCCCTCTCCCAAGGCGCCGCGCTCGCAACGAAGGAGCTTCGCTAGCCCACAGCTGACATCGAAAACCCACGGCCACATGCGCCCCTTTAGCGGGGGCTCCGGGGGTGTCCCCCGGCTTAGATATAGGAGACTAACCCATGGCTTCAATCCTGGTCCGACACAAGGTAAGCAACTACGACACCTGGCGCCCGATTTTCGACGCCGACGGCGAGCGTCGCAAGGCCGGCGGCTGCACGGGCGCCCACCTCTTCCGCAACCTGGACAACCCCAACGAGGTGATCATCAACCTGCAGTGGGACAGCGTCGAAAACGCCCGCAAGTTCGTCTCCGCGCCAGACCTCGCGGAGGTCATGAAGGGCGCAGGCATCGTAGACCAACCCGACATCTGGTTCCTCGACGACGCCGGCCGCACCCCCAGCTAGGACTACCGTAGGGGCGCACGGCCGTGCGCCCCTACGCCTCGTTGTAATACAACGTCTGCTCAATCACCGCTGCCCTCACCCCAGAATGCTCAGATACGCCTCCTCCAGCGTCGGCTCCCGCTCCAGCACGCTCTCCAGCAGCTCCTCCCGGATCAAACTCAGCACCGCGCTCCGCACATCCGCATCCA
>CAZNHI010000031.1:0-12090 GCA_964572535.1 uncultured Dehalococcoidia bacterium | reverse complement strand
GCGGGGACATCCGCGCCGTTCTCAGGCTCAGCCTCTTCATCATCCCCGCCGAGGTTGCGGAAGCGCTCCGTCTGCTTCTGACGGGCTTCGAGCGCTCTCGGCAGCACAGGCTCCTGCGACAGTCCCACCAGGGCGCGCCAATTCAACGGACCGCCGCCCACGTACCAGTACTGCAGCACCATGCCAATGGTGTTAGACAGCGCGTAGTATAGCCCCAGACCGCTGGGCAGGGTCAGCGTGATCCAGCCAAAGAGCAGCGGCATCATGAAGTTCATCATTTGGGCCTGCGCGCGCTGCTTTTCGTCAGTGGTCGGCAGGGTGCTCATCTTCTGCAGCGTGAATGTGGTCGCCGCGACCAGTACCGGCAGAACGTAAGGGTCCGAGCTTCCCAGGTGCAGCCAGAGAAAATCGGCCGGCAGTGGCAGGTTGCTGCGCAGGTAGTCCCAGCCGTAGATACGCTCCGAGAGTCTAATCAGCGATTCCGGCGCCTCACCGACCGAGATGATGAACACGCGGTACAGCGCGATCAGGATCGGCATCTGGATCAGCATGCTGGAGAAGCAGCCCAGCGGGTTGACGCCTGCCTCCCGGTAGAGCTTCATCGTCTCCTGCTGGCGGCGGCGCGGGTCTTTGAACTTCTTCTGTAGCTCGGCCTGACGCGGTGCGAGCGCCATCATCGCCCGGGTGGAGTGCATCTGCTTGATCGTCAGCGGCATCGTCACGAGACGGATGATGATCGTGAGCAGGATGACAGCGACCCCGGCGTTGCCGGTGACGCTGGTCAGCAACACGAACAGGTTGGTCAAGGGAGTGATCAAGAAGAAGTTGAAAATATCGCTGATGTAATTCATCAGCAGACTCCCGTAGCAGCCGTCAAGTCACCGTTCGAAGGGTTGACCTGGATGTAGTAGACCTTGTCGCCGCCGCCTTCGGGGGTCACGCAGCCCTTGGGCGCGATATAGACGCTGCTGCCGTCCACGGCGATGTCGGCGTTGAGCGCCGTACCAAGATCGCGCGTCCAGGCAACCTCTCGCGTACTCAAGTCGACGCCAATCAGCCAACCTTCGTCCGTAGATACGATCAGCGTCCCGGAGGCAATCGCCGGTGCAGCGCGAATCGCGCCCTTGTCCAGCGCGATCGACCAGCCTTCGCTGCCGTTGGAAATGTCGACAGCGTGCACCCTGCCGTCGAAGTCACCCACGTAGGCAGTGTTTTGAGCGACCGCCGGTTCGCCCCAGATCCAGTGGTTCGCCTTAAAGGACCACTGCTCAGTGCCGTCATTGAGGTCGACCGCGTAAATCGTGCTGCCGAATCCAGCTACAAGGACGCGGTCGCCCACAACCGTAGGTGTGGAAACCAGGCCCTTGCCGGCATTGAATCGCCACTTCAGCTCACCGTTGACGGCGTCAACGGCGTACAGGTAGCCATCCAGGGAGGTAAACAGCAACTTGCCGCCGGCAAGCACGGGCGTACTCCAGATGTCGCCGCCTGCTTCGTAGAGGACGGCACGTGTGGGGTCATCACCGCGGGTCTCGATGCGGTTCGTCAGCTCCGCCGCGCTGATCGAGTAAACCCGATTCTGCGAAGTCGCGTACAGGAGCCCGGTGGCCGTATTCAACGCCAGACCGCCGATTATCGGCCCGTCCAGCTTCACGGCCGCGGCAAACGGCTGTCGATCCGTGACACCTTCAACAAAGTCGCCGGGGCGAAAGGCGTAGACGTAGCCGTTGTAATCGCCCACGAACACGACTTTGCCATCCGAGCTGATTACAGGCCGTCCGTAAATCCCGTCCAGGTTGTCCGGCCTGCCGTCCGGAATGTTCCAAAGCTCGGGGAAGCGCCAGACGCGGTCACCGTCTCGGTCGATACCGTCCAGGCGGCCGCCGCCGGTCGAGACGATGAGCGTATCACCGGCCTTCACCGGCCCGGCCCAGCCGTGCGAACTCACAGCGCCGACACAACCCGCCGCCAGTATGCAAAGGAAGCTGACGAACAGCAGAAGACCGGGGCCGCGAGGCTGTTTCACGTGAAACATCAGTCCGGGACGGGATCGTAGCCGCGACCGCCCAGTGGGCGGCAGCGAGAGAGTCGCCTGGCGGCCAACCAGCCGCCCCGGAAGGCTCCGCGGCGCTCGATTGCCTCGTAGGCATAGTGTGAGCAGGTCGGCTCATATCTGCAGAGGTTGCCCAGGTTCGGCGACAGCGAGCGCTGGTAGATGCGAATCAAGGCGAGGAGGGCCCTCGCGACGAGGCCGGACCAACGAGCAGGCGCGCGCGACGCAGCAGCATCTCGACTTCCTGCTTCAGCGCGTAGTAGCTGCTCTTCGAAGCCTCCGGACGGACTGAAATCACCACGTCGAAGCCCTCCTCGAAGGGCAGGATGCGCAGGATCTCCCGCAGGCGACGGCGCACCTTGTTGCGCACGACCGCCTTGCCCACCCGCTTCGGCACCGCGTAAGCGAAGCGTGACAACGCCAGGTCGTTCGCTACCGAACGCAAGGCCAGCAGACGCCCGCTGTTGTGGCGTCCCTGCTGGAACACGCGGTCGAAGTCGACGCGACGTCGCAACCTGCGATCGCGAGGCCTGAGGGTCTTTAGACTGTGAGACGGGTCCGGCCCTTTGCTCGACGTCGTTGCAAGACTCTTCGGCCGTCAGCCGTAGCCATCCTGGCTCGAAAGCCATGGACTCGCAGGCGACGCCGTTTCTTGGGTTGATAGGTGCGCTTTGGCACAGCATCCTCACGTAAGTCCTTCGTAGGAAGGACACATTGCTACGCCAGTCTATGGAGGCCGATTCTAAGTGTCAAACGGACTCGCGTCCCAGGCCCTCACGTCTCGCTGTTTCACGTGAAACACGCTCATTTGACTTCCAGCACCACCCCGTACTGCACGTCGCCATCCTCCAGCAACATAGCGACGCTGACCACGTATGTGCCGGACGCAAGCTTGACCGTGAACTCAACCCGCTCCGTGGGCTGCTCACTATCGTCGAGGGTCGAAAGAAGTGAGGTCGTCTTGCTGGGCATCGTCCATTGGGTTGCGCCGCCGCCCAGATCTCGCGGGGCGGCTGCCGGGAAGGCGTTGACGAACGCCGCAAGGAGCGGTCCGTGCGCGGACGGAATCGCGACCGTGACCTGGTCACCTGTACGCACTGCCAGCGTTGCCGTGGTTATCGGCCCTCCCTTGTCCACACAAAGCGTCGGCAAGCAGAACGAGCCGATACCCATATCGACGGTCCTTCCCCCGCTGGACCCAGTGGTCGGCGCCGGAGAGACACCGTCGACCGGCGTAGGCTCGACGTGGACCGTCGCGGTGGCCGTAGCGGCCGGCGCCACGGTTGAGGTGGCTGGCGGCCGCGTGATCAAAGGCTGCGGCGCCGTTGTCACTTCGCCAGCCACCTCAGGCGACGGCGCTGAGCCCGGTCCGGAGTTACCACAGGCAGCGGTGGAGGCCAACAGAGCAACGACCACCGCGAGGCCAACCCAAGCACCAGCCCGAGTCAGGTTAAGACTGACCACGGTTGCACCTCCTTTTCCTCAAGCGTCAGTCCGGCAGGTTTGGTTCCGGCTGACCGCCGTAGAGATAACGATAAATCGCGTAGTTCTCAGATACGATTTCGACGTAGAGACGCGATTCGTGGAACTCAATCGTCTCCAGGAAGAGGTCGCCGTCGTTGCCGGAGACTTCGCGCCAGCGTCCTGCCGCGGTAGGCCCGGCGTTGTAGGCTGCAAACGCCACGAATATCTCACCCCGGAACTTCTCCAGCTGGTCCGCTATATACTTCGCGCCGAACTTCAGGTTCAAGTCAGCATGCAGCAGTTGCTCCGTCTCGAAGTCCTGGACGCCCAGCGTGCGCGCGATCGCCTCACCGGTCGCCGGTATGACCTGCGTCAGACCCAGGGCGCCGGCGGGTGAGGTGGCCCGCGGGTCAAAGAAGCTCTCCTGGCGGATGAAGGCCAGCATGAGCAGCGGCGACACCTGCTGGTCCCCGGCGTGCTTCTGCACCAGCGGCGCGAAGGCAGCAGGATACGAGAGCGAGAGCAGCGGCTTCGGCAAACCGGCGTTGGGGTTGGTGTTGAGCACACGCAGCAGGCGCTGTCCGGCGCGCGCCGACATCGAGACGCGTCCCAGCTCCTCGAGACGGCGAGCCATCGTGTACATGGCCACCGCATCGCCCGCATACGCCTCGATCAGCCCGAATATCTCGGCGTCACCGTAGCCCGCCCGACCGACCAGCCACAGCTCCTGGGCGCGGGCCCAGCGAGCGTCCCCGGACCACCCGGCGTCCGAGACAGCGCGCCCGCTGCGCTGCGTCAGCCAGGCCTCAGCCGCCTTCCAATCGAAATCAGGGTCGAGATTCAACTTCGCTTCCGCGTCGGCGGTGGGTAGCTCGGGCTCGCCGGCCAGAAGGGCACGGGCACGCACACCCGGGTAGTCATCTTCGTGGTCGGTGGCGAGCTTCTGCAAGATAGGCTCGGCCGTAGCGCTGGAGCCTGAACTGATCAATGACTTCGCCTGCCAAATCTGCAGCCGCGTGCGCTCCAGAGGGTCGCCGATCGAAGCCGCGCCCTGGCTCCACAGTGTCGCGGCCGACGCGAAGTCGCGAGCGCGATACTTGAGCATGCCGTGACGGAAGGCGGCATCGGAGACGAACTGGGAGTTTTGATACTCGTTCCCGATACGTCCGTAGAGCACCGCCGCCTGGTCCAGGGCGCCGTCGGTCTCGTGAATCCGGGCCCGCCACCATAGCGCATCGTCTGCGATAGGGCTCTGCGGGTTCAGCTCCGTTGCACGCGTGTAGTTGGCCAGGGACGTGGGGACCTCATTTCGGGACTCCTGGATCGCCGCCAGGTAGTAGTACGCCTCCGCGCTGGCCACGGCGTTGGGTGAGAGCGCGACCTGCTCCTTGAAGGCCGGTTCGGCGTTGGTGTAATCGTTGTGGCGGTAGTAGACGATCCCGCGCACCACGGCCAGCACAGACTCGCCGCGGCTCTGCGCCTGCTTGAGGTTGTCCAGCGCTTCCGGGCTGCTGGGGTAGCTTCCGAGCAGCTGTGTCAGGTCCGTTGTATAGCTGGAGTCACCTAGCTGGCGCTTGAGCGTGATGATGCGCGACAGGCTGCGCGTGACCTCGCTGCCGTCGTTGACCAGGCTGCGGTAACTCGCGATGGCGTCCCCCAGGGCGCCGGACGATTCGTAGGCCTGCGCGATCGCCAGCAGGAAGCGGCTGCGCTGCGAGGATGGCACGCCCTGCGCCAGGCCGCTCTGCACCGAGGTGATGGCCTCTGCCGTCCGGCCCAGCGCCAGCAGCGGCTGGGCGCGATCGAGGTAGACGTAAGGGAGCGCGCCACGAGCCGTCTTCACGTACAGGTCGTACTGCGCCAGCGATTCAGCCCATAGATCGAGCGCCGCGTAGGTACGCGCCAACAAGTAATGTGCCGCGACGTCGTCGCCGGCGAGATCCTTGCGCGCCACAAACGGTTCCAGCAGCAGCCGTACGTCGTCTGGACGTTCAAGCTCCAGCAGCAATCGCGCCGCCGCCAGCGTCCCTTGCTTGCTCTCCGGTGACTTGCCGGCTGCGACTGCCACGTACGCCGCTGCTGCGCGCTCGATGTCGCCCTCGGATTCGAGTTTGCGCGCGGTTTCGAAGTCGACGTCTAGGCCAGGCTGAGGCGTCAACGCGGCGCCGGGACCGGCTGTCTGGCCGCTGTTCTCAGTGTCGCCGCGATTCTGGCCCAGTGGCGTGACTATGACGTCAGGAGGCTTGTCGTCGCCGCTGCAGGCGACCGCGAGAAATAGGGCTGCGAGAATCGGAGTGTAGAGGTAGCGTAGAATCAAAAGAGGCTCTTTTGACGTGGTCAGGGGCCAATGCTACACTCGCGCTTGCCGCGGGTCAAACAGCTCTATTGGATAAGCAGACGAACAACTCAGCGCGCCAAATCGCCCTCAACGAAGGTCTGCGCGTCTGGGCCGAAATCGACCTCGACCAGCTTTCAGCCAACGTCCAGGCCCTGAAACAGCAGGCAGGCGAAGCGCGTCTCCTGGTTGTCGTCAAGGCTAACGCTTACGGCCACGGCGCCGTGCAGACTGCGCGTGCCGCTATACAAGCTGGCGCCTGGGGCCTTGGCGTCGCCAGCCTTGAAGAGGGCGAGGAGCTGCGGCGCGCCGGCATCACGGCCCCGGTCCTCGTCCTCAGCAGCAGCGCCCCGGCGCAGGCAGAGCGTCTGGTCCAGAGCGACCTTCGTGTAACCATCGGCACGCTGGATCTGGGCGAGGCGCTATCGCGAGCCGCGACGCAGACGGGTCGCGAGGCGCTGGTGCACGTCAAGGTCGAAACCGGCATGAACCGCTACGGCGTCCCGCCCGAGGAGGCCGAGACGCTGGCGCTGGCGCTGCGCGAGCTCCCCGGGGTGACGATAGAGGGCGTCTCGACGCACCTGGCGTCGTCGGACGAGCCCGACAAGACCTTTACGCGCGGCCAGTACCAACGCTTCCTCGACTGCGTGAGCAGACTCGACTGGATCCCGATTCACCACGTGTCCAACACCGGCGCGCTGCTCGACCTGCCGGAGCTGCGACTGGGCATGGTGCGCTGTGGCATCGGCGTCTACGGCTACTACCCATCGGCCACCGTGCGCCGCGATGTCCCTCTGCGGCCCGTCCTGGCGCTGCGCAGCCGCGTCGCGCGGGTGGCGACGGTTGAGGCTGGCGCGGGCGTCGGCTACGGGCTGGACTGGCGTGCGCCACGTCGCAGCCGGGTGGCACTGGTGCTGGCCGGCTACGGCGATGGCATCCGCCGTGCGCTGTCGAATCGCGGCGTGGCCCTGGTGCGCGGCCGCCGCGTACCTTACGCGGGCCGGGTTGCCATGGACATGCTCATGCTCGACGTCACGGACGTGCCCGGGGTAGCCCTGGACGACGAGGTGACGCTGCTGGGCCAGCAGGACAACGAGTGCATCGACGCCGACGAGCTGGCGGCGCTGTGCGACACGATCAGCTACGAGGTGATCTGCGGGCTGATGGAGCGGGTGCCACGCCTGTACACGCGCGGCGGCAAGATCGTGGCGCGTCAGGACCTCACCGGCCTGCGCGAGACGCCTGCGCCCTAAGCGCTGCCCGTGCTAGGATCGCGCCGAGTTCACAGCCAGCAGGAGACACCGATGCGCCAGCGACTGCTCTTCGCCCTCGGATTCGCTATCTCAGGCTTCCTCGCCTCGGCAGGCAGCGCCTTTGCCGCGTTCGACCCCGGACGCGAAGAGCTGATGGGCATCATGGCGGGCGTCATCGGCGTGCTGCTGGCGTTGCTCACGCTGATCTACGCCGTCAAGTGGTACTTCGGCTGGGACCAGCAGCCCCCCACCGACCTCCCGGACCCCCACGCCGGCCACGACTAACCACCCCTCTCACCGCCGCCCAGCGGGCAGACGTGGCAGACAAGCAAACGGGCAGGCTGCGCGAAGCCTCGTTGCGCCAATTCCAGAGACACCTATTTAGACCAACGTGCGCCGTCCGCGTCCTTCCACTTGATCCATCCTGTGCCCGTCTGCCAGCCTGCACGTCTGCCGGCGGGGCAGCGGTGCCGGGCAGGGGCTACGCGTGCAGCCCTTCGGCGGCGATTGAGGTGATCTTCCAGAAGCCGTCGAACTGGCGCCAGGCGACCGTCGCCACGATGTCATGCGAGCTGGTCTTGAACCGCACACGGAAGCGCTGCTCGCCGTCTGCTTCCTCGCGCGATTCGATGACGTAGCTCTCGGGCGTCGGCAGGGCCGTGATCGTAGCCGCCAGCGACATCGCCTGGGCGAAGGCGTCCGGCGTGAGGTCGTTCATCGCCGCCATGAAGTCGCCGCGCAGGATCGCGTCGCAGGTGACGCGCATCGCGGTTTCGGCGGACGAGGTTTCAGTCATCAGGCTCAGCTTTCAGTTTCCGAGGATGCGCAGAAAGCGATGGCGGCCGACACGGATGACGGTGCCCTTGCGCACGCCAACCACGTCTTCCTTCGTGACATTCCCATCAATCGAGACGGCGCCCTGACGGATCAGCCTGCGAGCTTCGCTCATCGAGACGCCAATGTGATCCGAGATTAGCTTGGTGAGGAGGACCGGCTTGGCGTTCGCCTCCAGGGTCACAGTCTCCGTAAGGGCGGTGGTCATCTGCCCTTCGGGGAGTGCTGCCCAGTCAACGCCGACCGCCTCTTCGGGCTGCTGGCCACGCTGGAACACGCGCTCGAACTCGGCCTGCGCCGCGTCCGCGGTAGCCTCGTCGTTGAGCAGCACCACGACGGCGTGCGCCAGGTGCTTCTTGGCCTCCATGGGGTTCGTCTTGCCCGCGCCGATTGCGTCGAGCTCCTCCTGTGGCAGGTCTGTTAGCAGGGTGTAGTAGTTCACCATCAGGCTGTCCGGGATCGACATGAGCTTGCCGTACATGTCCGCCGGCGTCATGTCCAGGTTGATCGAATTGCCTACAGACTTCGACATCTTCAGCGCGCCGTCGGTGCCGATCAGCAACGGCGTGCATACCGCGATCAGCGGTTGCTCGCCCAGCGCCTGCTGCAGCTTGCGGCCCGCCATGATGTTGAACAGCTGGTCAGAGCCTCCAACCTGCACGTCGGTCTGCAGGTGGTAGGCGTCGTAGGCCTGCATCAGCGCGTAGATGAACTCGTGGATGTACAACGGGCGGCCCTCGTCCATGCGCCTCTTGAAAGTGTCGTGCGCCAGGAACTCGGCGACCGTGAAGTTGGACGCCAGCTGCACTACGTCGGCAAAGGTCAGGGGCGCCAGCCAGTCCGCGTTGTACCTGACGATCGTCTTTTCGCGATCGAGCACGCGGTAGGCCTGGTCCAGCCAGGACTGACAGTTGGCCTGTACCTCTGGCAGCGTCAACTGCTGGCGGGCCGACGCTTTGTCCGTGGGGTCGCCCACTGTCGCGGTCATGGTGCCCATGAGGAACGTGACCTCGTGGCCGAAGCGCTGGAACTGCCGCAGCTTGAGCATCGGCACCATGTTGCCCAGTGTCAGGCCGGTGAAGGTAGGGTCGAAGCCGCAGTAAACGCGCAGCGGCCTGCGGAGCTTGAGACGCTCGCGCAGGTCGTTTGCCATGGTGCGCTGGATGTTTGCGTCACCGTACTCGACGCCGCGCATCAGCACCGCCATCTGCTCGTCTACGGAGACCATGGCGCAAGTATACGGAGCGTTGACTGAAAGCGCCTTGAATCGCGCATCGGCCTCGTGTACCGTCAGCGCACATCAGCCGCGCTAATTGCGCGACCAGTAGTTTTGGGGGGACTCAGATGGCTCTTGGTTTTTACTTCTCGCCCGTGTCGATGACCGCCCAGCAGTACGACGGCATTATGCGCAGCCTCGAGCAAGCAGGCGCCGGAGCACCGAAGGGACGCACGTACCACTCCTGCTTCGGCAGCGGAGACAAGATGATGGTCTTCGACATCTGGGAGTCCCAGGCCGAGTTTGAAGCCTTCGGCGTGACTCTGATGCCGATTCTTCAAAAGGCCGGAATCGACGTTGGGCAGCCGGAAGTCATGCCCATCCACAACACGCTCGCGGGCTAAGGCAGAGTCTTCTCGAACCAGCCTACGTCCCAGTAGCAGCCGAACTTGCGCCCGACGGCGTGCGTAACGCCAGCCGCCGTGAAGCTGAAGCGTTCGTGGATCGCCACCGACGCGGCGTTAGGCAACGTGATCCCCGCAACCGCCATGTGGATCGGCTCGCCCTTCAGTGCCTCGAACAGCGCGCCGTACAAGAGACTGCCGATGCCCTGACCCGTCGCTTCCGGCCGGCAATAGATGCTCGTCTCAATCGTCGTGGAGTAGGCTGCCCTGTCGCGGAAACTGTGGCTGCCCGCGTAGCCCAGAAGCACGCCTTCGTGCTCCGCCACCAGGAGCCGGTGCGAACCCGTCTGCCGGAACTCAGCCAGCCAATCGAGCCGTTGCTCCAGGGTCCAGGGCTCCAGGTCGAACGTGATCGGCGTCGCCAGGATGTAGTGGTCGTAGAGCTCGTTGAGTGCCGCCGCGTCGCCAGATTCGCCGTAGCGAACCACGACGCGCTTGGGGTCCAGGGGTCTCGCGAGGCTCAGATCAGGCATTGCTGCAGCAGGTTAGCAAATGAGCCACAGCGCGCCCGTAAGCGTTGGTTAAGCTCCCGTTAAGCTTCGACGACGCCGGGGCGGATGACGGCGCGCCCCTCGCGCATGGGGCGGCCGGAGCCGCCGCGGCGCACCGCGATGATCTCCGCCATGATCGAGACGGCGATCTCCTCCGGCGTCTCGGCGCCGAGGTCGAAGCCGATTGGCGTGTAGATACTCTCCAGGTTCTCGAGCGCGAGGCCCTCTTCGGCCAGATGCCGCAGCACCGTCGCGACGCGGCGTTTGCTGCCGATCATCCCGACGTAGCCGGCGCCACGATTGACCACAGCGCGAAGGGCAGTCTCGTCCTGCTTGTGGCCGCGGCTGACCATGACGATGTACGTGTTGGCGCCAATGGGGAAGTCCGCGATCATCTCGGTGAAGTCGCCGGCCTTGACGAAGTCGGCCATGGGGAAGCGCTCAGCGTTCGCGTACATCTCGCGGTCGTCCATGACTGCAACCGAAAAGCCAGCGTGCGCGCCGATCGTCGCCAGCGAGAGGCCGATGTGCCCCCCGCCGATGATCAGCAGCGCAACCGGGGCCTCGATGACCTCGACCATGACCTCGTAGGCGTCGGCGCCGCCCTTGGCCTCGAGGCGGTGGATGCGGCCGGTCTCCGGGCGGTAGTAGAGCGCCTGTACGGGACGCCGCGGAAACTCGTTCATCGCCGCCAGGCAATCTTCGATCAGCGCTTGCTCGAAGGCGGCGCCGCCGAGGTTGCCGGTGTGGCTCCCGTCGCGGCGCACCAGCAGCTTGGCGCCAGGTTCAGAATCGGCGCCCTCAGGCGCGGCGATCACGGTCGCTACGGCGACGGAGGGTCCTTCGCGGGCGGCTCGCAGGACTTCGGCTGAGATTTCACGCGAGAGGTCGTTCACGGATTCAAGATTACACGCTGTCCCGGTGGCCGCAATCGGGTTTACAGCCTGGCTCCGGCGGAGCTACGCTGCCGCCGACAACCCGAGGTCCTTCCGGCGGCGTCCCCCGGCATTCAAGGCGAAGGACACACCCAGCTTGAGGAGGCTCCGATGAAGGCGGCAGTGTTCCACGGCCCCCAGCAGCCATTAACCATCGAGGACGTAGAGATCGATCAGCCGCGTGGGCGCGAGGTGCTGATCCGCACCGTGGCCAGCGGCGTCTGCCACAGCGACCTGCACTTCGTCGATGGGTATTACAAGCACCCGGCGCCGGCGATCCTGGGCCACGAGGCCGCGGGCATCGTCGAGGCGGTGGGCGACCAGGTCGAGGAGTTCGCGCCCGGCGACCATGTGATCTGCTGCCTCTCCGTGTTCTGTGGCCATTGCGAGTACTGCCTCACGGGCCGCACCCACCTGTGCAGCAACCGCCCGGTGCGGTCCGCCGACCTGCCGCCCAAGCTCACCTGGAAGGGCGAACGCGTGCACCAGTTCGCCAACCTTTCCGGCTACGCGGAGAAGATGCTCGTGCACGAGAACGCGATCGTGAAGATCCGGCCCGACGTGCCGCTAGACCGCGCGGCGCTGGTCGGCTGCGGCGTGACGACCGGTGTAGGCGCCGTGCTCAACACGGCGAAGATAGAGGCGGGCTGCACCGTGGCGGTATTCGGCGCCGGCGGCGTGGGGCTGAGCGCGATTCAGGGCGCGCGCATCGCCGGGGCGCGCATGATCATCGCCGTCGACGTGCACGAGAACAAGCTGGCGACGGCGCGGGAGCTCGGCGCCACACACATCGTCGATGCGTCCTCCCACGACCCGGTGGAGGCGATCCGCGGCATGACCGACGGTGGCGTCGACTACTCGTTCGAGGCAATCGGCCTTAAGGCGACGGCGGAGCAGGCCTTCGACTGCCTGCGCGCAGGCGGCACGGCGACGGTGATCGGCATGATCCCCATGGGCCAGAAGATCGAGCTGGACGGCAACGCCTTCCTGCGGGAGCGCAAGATCCAGGGCAGCAGCATGGGCTCCAACCGCTTCAAGGTGGACA
>CAZNHI010000030.1:0-12231 GCA_964572535.1 uncultured Dehalococcoidia bacterium | reverse complement strand
GCTGGCGCTCATCGGCCTGACAATGTTCTTCAAGCGCCCCCGGCAGTAGCCCCGGGGCGCCGGCAAGCACCAGACGGAGGCGGCTCGCACGAGCCGCCTCCGTCTTTGTACAAGCGTGGCAAGAACCTACGCCCCGTCCCCTCTGCGCTACGCCTCTGCCCTCTACCCGCGGAGGCGGCTCGCCTATTTGTGAGTGAAACGTAATCCGTGCCACCTATCTCTTCGTTGACATCTTTTGCTATACTCGCGGTTGGTCGGGTCAGATGCTCGGCTGGCTTGCTTGGCGGCAAGCCTCATAGCGCGCCCACGGGGAAATGTGGCGGGGCGTCTTACAGGGCGCATTCCCAGGGCCCAAGCCCGACTCAGGGAGTGAGCGGGTAATCCTCGCGGAGGTGCGAAAACACATGTTACACACGTGGAAGCTTTTGCCTTTGGCGGTCTTTGCCGCCCTTGGCGCAGTAATGCTATTAGCGAGCAACAATGGCTCGCCGCGGCCGGGCCCTGTCCTTGCGGACATCTCGGTTTGTGGCTCCTCAGAAGACGCACTGAGAGTCGACATCATCGACACCGACACCGGCGACCGCATTACGATTGCAGGCTCCGAAGTCACGATCGATCCTGACCCTCAGGATGGGACGGGTACCCGAACCTTCACAGACAACGGGTCGAACGACGACTCCACGACGGTTGGGCGAATCCAACAGGACGACGCCTGTAACGTGACGGCTGCAACGCCTGCACCGACGCAGTACACGGCCACGTTAGATGAACTGCCGGCGGCGTTGGACGACTGCGACATCGTCGACAGCAGCCTGAACTTCACGCTCACCGGCACAGACACGATCGAATTCGAGCTCGAGAACTGCCCCGAGGTCACACCCGTCTCCCCGGTGGGCGCGGCCCGGACGGTCGTGGTCACGAGCGCTAACCAGGCGCTCGGCTGCGCCAACACCACGATCGTCACGATCACGGTGCGCGGCGCCAACGGCCAAACGGTCGCTGCTGGCACCCTCGTCAACATCATCGCGAGCATCGGTGCGGTCAGCCCCACCTCGGGTCAGACCACCGCGGACGGCTCCGTCTTTGTCTTCTATACCGCCCCGCAGAACCAGGGCGGCACGGCAACAATCACGGCGACCGCTGGCAGCGCAATAGGTACCGCGAACATCACGATAACCTGCAACATCGCCCCGACGCAGGCGCCGCCTCCGACCACGGCTCCTGCGACGGGCATCCAGCCGCCGAACACCGGTGACGGTGGTATCTCCAACGGCGCCAGCTGGCCCACCTACGCGGGCATCGCGATGATCGTCGCCTCGGTCCTCGCTACGCTCGTCGTGGTGCGCCCGCGGGCATAACGCAGCAGCCTCCGGCGAGAACCGGATTGAGGCGGTCCTTCCCTGCTGAGAAGGACCGCCTCTCCCCGTAAGGGGGCCTTTGCTTGCACGGTAGATATTCGCTGCCTATCCTGAAATACAGGCGCCATTAACGAAACCGAGGCGCATCCGGGGGTTTCTCTCGAATGGTCCAGAAAAACGAACCGGGCGGTCCGCCCGCCAGCCCCAACGAAAACCAGAACCCGATCAAAGCTCTGATCGATAGCGTCCGCAGCGGACGCCTGTCCTTGCCACTGATCGGCGGTATCGCGGGCGTCGTCGTCGTCGTCATCATCCTCCTCGTCGTGGCGCTGGGTGGCGGCGGCGGTGAAGGCTCCGGCAGCGACGACTCTGCCGACGCGGATCACGGCGGTCTGCAGGAAGCGCAGCCGACACCCCAGGCAACGATCGACCTCGAACGTCCCACGGCGTCCGCCGGCCACCTGGAAGGCGTCAGTGCCCAGGATCGCCTGGTGATCGAGGCGTTCAACATCGACGCGCCGCTCACCTACCGCAAGGTGCCGCCAACCGGGGTCATGCCCAACCCTGACGGCCCGGACGATATCGCCTATTACGACTTCTCTAGCTTCCCGAACCTGGGCGGCGGTCCCGGGCTCGGCGGCAACGCCGTGTTCGCCGGCCACGTCGATTCCGGTAGCAAAGCCTGCAAGAACGGCAGCATCCCGCCGCCCTGCCAAGCCGTCCTGTGGGACCTCAACGACATCAAGCTCGGTGACGAAATCGAGGTGCGCGTTGGGGGACAGGCCTACAAATACAGAGTGACCTCGAACCAGCCCGTATCCGCAGCCCTCAACGACGGCACCTGGGACCGCATTGTTTCGTCAACCGCGAAGGAGTCGATTACAATCATCACTTGTGGCGGCGACTTCAACCGCGTTACGCGTGAGTACACGAACCGTCAGGTCGTGACCGCGGAGCGTATCGTCTGATTTCAGACATGCCAGTATTGGGAGTGACCCCGTGAGAAACCTACTGAACACTTTGCAGGGCTTACCGCGCTGGGCAGTCTTGCTTGCGGTACCTGTCGCCGCCTTCATCCTGGCGACAGTAGTGGCCTTCGGCCTCGGCGGCGACAGCGACGCTGACCCTGCTCCCGCGGCGCCTGAGCGCCTCACCCTTCAAAACCTGGACGTTGCGCCCACAGTAGCCGTTCAGCCGACGCCAACTGCGCCCAACCGCAAGGACTGCGGCGCCATTCGCGGCACCAGCTACCAGTCCGGCGATGAGCGCGAATGGTTCCTGGCCAACTGCCTCAATCAGGCTACGGGCGGCGGCGGCAGTAGCGCTCCCGCAGCTGCGACCGGCGGAGGCCAGGTCTCAGCCGGCGAGTTCTCCCTCGGCGACCGGCTGGTGATCAACTCAATCGGCGTCAATGCGACGGTCACCGGCATGACGGTAGGCTCCAGCGGTCAGATGCCCGACCCCACGGGTTACTTCAACGCCGTCTGGTACGACTTCAAGAATCACGGCGGCATCGGTGGTTACACCGACGGCAACCTGGTGCTTGCGGCGCACGTCGACTGCGCGCGCTGCCACAATGGCGGCTCCGGTACCGCGCTGTTCTACTCCGTGAAGAACCTGGCCGCCGGCGCCCAGATCCAGTACTACGCGCACGATGGCAGCGTCCACACCTACGCGGTACGCTCCGTCGCCTCCTACGCGCCCGGCGCCGACTGGGGCGCCATCCTTTCCACCGGCGCCGCGGACATGACGCTGATCACCTGCGGCGGCACCTGGGACGCGGCCGCGCACGAGTACAGCATTCGCTGGGCGGTATACGCCGACAAGATCAGCTAGCGCGCTGCGCAGAACCGGAATTCAGCTTCAGAGGGCTGGTCACGAGACCAGCCCTCTTCATGTCTGCCGCATCTGGCGCCTCTGGTAGAATCGGAGGTGGAGAGGTGGCAGAGCGGTTGAATGCGGCGGTCTCGAAAACCGTTATACGGGTCTTCCCGTATCCAGGGTTCGAATCCCTGCCTCTCCGCCATTAGTTAGCGAGCCAGCTCCCATCTCGATTGCCAGGATTGGCGGTTATACCGAAGGCGGTACGATCGCTTTCGAGCCTTGCGAGTCTATGATCGCGCCCAGCATCATCAGCGCCGTCGGGAACTGCACCAACCAGCCCACCCGAGACGCCCGGCGCCTCGTGCCAGAAAGTGGGACTCACCTGGCTGGCTTGAGCTTTCTGGAGAGCGGGTAACGCGCTGCCCCCTACTCTCTCCTGGGCCGACTACACTTGCACCGTCTTGATCAGTGACTTCACCTGGGCAGCCATTTCGGGCGAGATGTCCTTGTAGGCGTGGACACGCACTGCGTGGCCGCCTGCGACCTCCAGAACCTCCTCATCCGTTTCAGCGCGGACCAAGAACTCGCAGTCCATTCCAGCATCTCGACACGCAAGCTGCTTGTATTCCTTTGCCATGACCCTACCCCCTCGTGAACTTTAGTGAGCAGCACCCCGTGCGCTTCTCGACTTAGCACAGTCTACTCTCGGCTTCTTACATACCTTCGCTGCGCCGATCGCCTGCTGCCTTTGCGAGCATTTGTTGAAATCCGGAATGGAAGCGCCTACTCTACCGCCAGATCAAGCGCGGAGGATCAACATGCTTTCGCCCGAGGACAATGAGCTCGTTACCAACGTTAACCGCGGCACACCCATGGGAGAGGTCTTCCGGCGCTACTGGCTGCCCGTAGCGCTTTCCGAGGAACTCCCCGGGCGAGACTGCGTCCCGCTGCGCGTCAAGATCCTCGGCGAAGAGCTGATAGCCTTCCGCGGCACTACGGGCAAGGTCGGCCTGGTTGATGCTTTCTGCCCGCATCGTGGCGCACCCCTGTTCTTCGGCCGCAACGAGGAGGAAGGACTGCGCTGTATCTACCACGGCTGGAAGTTCGACGTGAACGGCGACTGCGTCGACCTGCCAAACGCTCCCGAGGGTGACACCTACAAAGCCAGGGTGAGGATCAAGTCCTACCCCTGCGAGGACCAGGGCGACCTGATCTGGGCCTACATGGGCCCGGCTGAGAAGAAGCCTCCGTTCCCGGACTTCGAATGGACGAAGCTGCCCAGGAGCCACCGCTACGTCACCAAGTTCATTGAGCAGTGCAACTATCTACAGGCCATGGAGGGGGACTACGACCCCAGCCACGCGCGCTTCCTGCATAGCACGCTCCTGCCCGCGGAGGTGGATGAAATCCGCGCGGCGGGCTCGCAGCAGAATATCTTCTCCCGGCCGGTGCCCCCGGACGAGCCGTTCCCGCGCACCGTCGGCAACCGGCGAATCAGAAGCAAGGATGCCAGCCTGCCCAACCAGCGCGGCGCAGGCCTCAACGCGCAGCTGGAGGACTACCACCAGGCAATGCTGGCGGTGCAGGTCGTGGAGCAGCCGGACGGCAAAGTGGCGGCTAGCGTTGGCGCTTCGTGGTGGATGCCGATATTTTGCACGGCCGGAATCGCCTTCCAGGGTCACTACTCCAGCAACATGCGCATCCCGCTCGACAACGAAAGCCTCATGTTCTACCGGCTGCGCTGGAGCTGGGACCCGATCAGCGAGGAGCACCTTGCCGAATACAAGAACGGCGGCTTCAGCCACCCGGAGGTAGTCCCTGGAACCTGGATGCCAAAGGCAAACCTGCAGAACGACTACTTGATCGACCGCGTCGCCCAGAAGACGTTCTCGTACTCAGGTATCAAGACCTTCCCTCTTCAGGACATCGCCCTGATCGAGGCGCAGTGGGGCCCTATCGCCAAGCGCGAATACGAGCACCTGGTGAGCTCCGACTACATGATCATCCACGTTCGCCAGCGCCTCTTGAAAGCCGCCCGCGACATGCAGCAGGGCATCGAACCGGAGGGGCCCTTCCATCCCGAGGTATTTCGCATTCACCGCGAGAACGCGTTAGCGAACTCGGCAGAGGAAGCAGTGGCGCAGGCAAGAGAGAAGGCCCTCAAAGCCCAGATACCGGAGCGCCTGCCACCGATTGGCGTGATGAGCGGGCGCTAAGAGCTTCGGCAATCCCAACCTCGGCGTCTGACTGACGAGCGACACCACCCGGCCGGCATTCAGCCCTTCGACCGGGCGCTGGCTCGCCGTTGACGGCGACGCGTAGATCCTCGCCTCGCCGTAAGATCGCGGCGAGGTAGCCAACCATGGATCACAGCGAAGCCGGCGTGCTCGCCGCCAACGAGACCTTCTACCAGGCCTTCAACCAGAGAGACACGGCGCTCATGGACACACTCTGGGCGGCAGGAGCGCAGGTCAGTTGCATTCACCCCGGCTGGAACGTCTTGCAGGGGCGGGGAGCAGTGCTGGAGACCTGGCACAACATACTCGAAAACCCCAACCAGCCCAGGATCGTCAGCGGCGGAGCAACGGTCTCGATCTTTGACACGATCGCCATCGTGATCTGTCGCGAGCTGGTTGCGGGCTCGCCCCTCGTCGCCACCAATATCTTCGTGCAGGAGGACGGGGCCTGGAAGCTCCTGCACCACCATTCAGGAGGCGTCCTCGCCACCTGAATGGCCCGGGCTCCCTGTCCTAGACGCCTGCCAGTCCCGCTGTCTTGGCCTCCGGCTCACGGACGCCTGAGCTAATGCCGAACGCCAGCATGGCCGCCAGCAGCCCCAGCAGACCGGCCAGATACATGGCGAGCGTGTACTCGCCCGCCACGTCGTGGATGTAGCCCGCCACGTAGGATGCGATGGCGCCGCCAAGCATATGCGCGAAGGTGATCCAGCCGTAGATGCTGCCCACGGAGCGGCGCCCGAAGCGTTCGGCGGTAAGCATGACCGTGGGCGGCACCGTCGCGATGTAGTCCAGGCCGAAGGCCACCGCGAACACCGACATGACCGGCAGAGTCGTGATGAACGGCAGCACCAGCAGCGACAGCGCCCGCACGAAGTAGTAGGTGGCGAGCAGCAGGCGCGGCTGGTAGCGATCGCACAGCCAGCCCGAAGTTAGCGTCCCGACCACGTTCATGGCGCCGATCAAGCTCAGGATGCCCGCCGCCTGGGCCTCTGAGAAGCCATGCTCCGTCGCGTGGGGGATGAAGTGCGCGCCGATCAGCCCAACCGTCGTGAAGCCGCACACGAAGAACGTGGAGGCCAGCAACCAAAAGTCGCCCGTCCGCAAGGCCTCTCTCATCGGCGTCACGCGAAGGTCAGCCGCGGAAGGGACACGCGCGCTATCAGACCCGTAGGGCTGTAGCCCAACGTCCTGCGGCCGGCTGCGCATCAGGAGGAAGGCCAGTGGCAGGACGACGGCCAGGAGCAGCGTGCCCAGGACCCCCAGCGCCGTCCGCCAGTCCCACGTCGCCGTGATCCAGACCAGCAGCGGCAAGAAGATCAGCTGGCCGGCGCTGGCGGCCCCGCCGATCATGCCGACGATCAGTCCCCGCCGCGTCTCGAACCAGGTGTTGGCTACGATCGCTCCCATCACGGTGGCCACGCCACCCGTGCCGAAGCCGACAATCACACCCCAGAAGAGCTGCATCTGCCAGAGCTGCTCGATCTGCGTCGATAGGGCCACGCCCACGCCGGCGGTGCTGAGGAAGGCCAGTGTCATGCCTCGCAGGCCGAAGCGGTCCGTGATCCGGCCGCTCAAGGGCGAAGCGAATCCGTACATGAGCAGGCTGAGTGCGATCGCCAGCGAGATCTCGCTGCGGCTCCAGCCGAAGTCACGTTCGAGGGGCCGGATCAGCACTCCGGGCGTAGCTCGGACACCGGACGCGGCTACGACTATGAAGAAGGCGACGCCAACGACCACCCAGCCGTAGTGCACGCCATGTCTGGCCGCCCAGCGCACCGCGAGGGGGCGGCTGCCCACCGTCTGAGTGCTCAAGCTGAGTCTCTCTGCCCCATAGTTTGCGTATCATCCTGCCTTCTCGGTACGAAAGAAAGCGAGCTGAATCCTGCAGCGGCGACAGATCTACCAACGGAAACCCGTGTGAACCCGAGTGCGAAAGGCTCCGTTGCCGTAGGTTTCAACCATCGACTTGTAATTCAACTTGCTCGCCGGGCAGCGTGTACCATCCACGATGATGACCGAAGGCCTCGACAAGCAGCAGCTGTTCGACTCCCTGCCACCTCCCTGGCCGCAGCCGCTCCTGGCCGAGATTCGTGGGCGCGTCGCCGCCTCCGGCCAGTGCTTCGTCATCCTCGACGACGACCCGACCGGAGGTCAGGCCCTGCACGGCCTGCCGGTGCTCGCCTCCTGGGACGCCGATACGCTGACTAGTGAGGTCGAACACAGCCCTGCCTTCTTCGTGCTGACGAACTCCCGAGCCTTGCGTGAGGCTGAGGCGGTCGCGTTGGCCCAGGACGTCGGGCGTCGTCTGCGCGAGGTCCAGCAGAAGACGGGGCGCAGCCTGGTCGCGGGCTACCGGGGCGATTCCACGCTGCGGGGCCACTTCCCCGCCGAGACCGATGCCCTGTTCGCCGCCCTGACCGGCCGCAGCGATGTAGGCCCCACCTACGTCTTCGCCCCGTACTTCGCCGAGGGCGGGCGCTTCACGATCGACGACACTCAGTACGTGCAGCAGGGCTCCCGCCTGATCCCGGCGGCCGCAACCGAGTTCGGGCGCGACCCGCGCTTTAGCTACGAACACTCGCATCTGCCCTCCTGGATCGAAGAGCGCACGGCGGGCCGCATCCGCGCCCGGGACGTGGTCAGCGTGACGATCGAAGACCTCCGCATCGGCGGCCCTGACGCTGCGGCAGCGAAGCTGCGCCACGTGCCCGACGGCGGCGTCGCGATCATGAACGCCGCCTGCGACCGTGACCTCGAGGTCTTCGTCGCCGGCCTGCTGGAGGCGGAGGCAGCCGGCAGTCGATTCCTCTACCGAACCGCCGCATCCTTCGTGCGCGTCCGGGCGGGCATCGAGCCGCGGCCGTTGCTCAGCGCGTCTGACCTGCAGCTCACCGGCGCAGGCGGCCTGATCGTCGTGGGCTCCTACGTGGACAGGACGACTCAGCAGCTCGCCAACCTGCTCAACCTGGACGGCCCGCTGGGCGTAGAGCTGCGCGTCAGCGCCCTCCTCGACGGCAACGACGTTGCAGAGGTTGCCCGTGTTGCCGCTGAAGTCACGGACGCCCTGACCACGGGACGGGACGTTGTCCTCTACACCAGCCGGGAGCTCGTCCACGCGGCCGGCAGCCTGGACTCGGTCGCCATCGGCGGTCGCATCACAGCGGCCCTCTGCGACATCCTCGCGCGCCTCGGCAAACGCCCCGGCTTCCTCGTGGTCAAGGGCGGCAGCACGGCGCACGGCATCGCGACGCGCGCCCTCGGGCTGAAGCGGGCCGTCGTACTGGGCCAGCTGCTGGGTGGCGTGCCGGTCTGGCAGCTGGGCCCAGAGAGCAAGTACCCGGACCTGCCCTACGTCGTCTTCCCCGGCAACGTTGGTGGCCCGGACGATCTGGCACAGGCAGTACGTATCCTGCGTGGATGTGGCGATGCTGGTACCCGGTAGTCAGCTCCTGGCTCACGCCGTGGGCGCCGGGCGCGCCGTCGGGTCGTTCAACACCTACAACCTCGAGATCACCAGCGCCATCCTGCGCGCCGCCGAAGCCCAGCGCGCGCCTGTCTTCCTAGCCATCGGCCGCGGCGCGCTCGACTACGCCGGCTTCGAGCCACTCTCGCGCGCCGTGCTCGCGGCGGCGGGGTCGGCGTCCGTGCCCGTAGCGGTGCACCTGGACCACAGCCCGGACATTGAGACCATCGCCCGCTGCGTCGCGGCCGGCTACACCTCCGTCATGGTCGACGGCTCCCACCTGCCGTTCGCCCAAAACGTCGAGTTGACCAAACGGGCCGTCGAGGCCGCGAGTCCCGTCACGGTCGAGGCGGAGCTGGGCGCGATCGGCGGCGCCGAGGACCGCAGTGCCGCCCACGACGCGGCCATTCCAATGACCGACCCCGACCAGGCTGTCGAGTTCGTCGTGGCGACGCGTGTCGACAGCCTGGCGGTCGCGATCGGCAACGCGCACGGTTTCTACTCGGGCGAGCCGCATCTCGACTTCGACCGGCTGGCCGCGCTGGCACGGCGCGTCAGCGTCCCCCTCGTCCTGCACGGCGCCTCCGGCATCAACGACGACGATATCGAGCGCTGCATCCAATTGGGCGTGCGCAAGATCAACGTCAACACCGAGATCCGCTACACGCTGTTTCAGTCGTTGGAGGAGACTCTGCGCCGCGGCGTGCCCGGCTACGACGTCACCCGCCTCTTCGGCGCCGCCATCGCTGCCATGCAGGCGACCGTCGAAGAGAAGATTGCCCTGTTCGCAGGGACACGGCAGCCTGGCACCTGAACCCCGGAACGCGTTAGGGCAGAGGTGGTTGCTCTGCTTCTTCGCCGGTGCCCGCCCGGGTTATTGCTCTCAGGACGTCCGGCAGTGTGTTGATAGAGTAAAGATGCACATCCGGATGCTCACTGGCATAAACTCGGAAGATTTCGTCAGCAAAAGCCGGACCGATATCCGTAACGCCACGGAAGTCGAGGATCACTTCTACGAAGCGGTCGAACCGAGCCACGAGTCTCTTGGCCTGCGACCGTGAAACAAGCTTCTCGCCCTCGTACTGCGCTAGCTTAACGGGCACTATCGTCTTGACGAATCCTAGATCCTCTCCAGAAGCATAGCGTTCAAACACCTCTACGGCAGATCTGGCGGAATCGTTTTGTATCTTCATCAGCACGAGTGTCCCCTGGAATGGCGGACTCTCGCTGACGTCGAGAAGCCAGTCAGCATCGTCCCGGTTGGTCCGGTCAAACCACAAGGTGCCGGACCGGATGGAGTATCTGTCAAACATTCTTGACGCGAAGAAAATCCCTTCACCAGTGTGGGCAGCAGGATCAGAGGTCAGTTTCCCCTTGGATAGCTCCAGGAGAGCATGACGAGCATCTTCTAACCGAAAGTGGCGACGTATCTTCTCAAAGACTCCTACGCCTCTGTCGTTCACGGTGATTTCAGTGGTCAAGGCGTTTCGTTTCACCAAATATTGCGCCACGTTAGATTCAGAATGATCGATAACATTGTTGAACATCTCTGTGAAACCGTAGTGACAGATGTCGATTACATTGTCAGGTAAGCCATGCAGGGCAGGACGCACGTTCCGGCGCCACAGTTCGTCCTCCTCAACTCCAGCCAGCAACTCAACCGAGAATCGTTGATCGACGATGTCCCGCAAACGGTAAATTCGACCGCGAGTATTGCCCTCCGCTTCCAGAAGGCCTTCCAGAACGAGTCTTCGAATGTGTCTTCCGATTGCTTCACGAGACAGGCCGAAACGTTCTCTCGCGAGGCGAGTAAGATCGGTGGGATGCTCCGCAGTGTTCTCCAGGATGAATTTACGTATCGTCAGATTTGATTCTCGCCGGGACGGCACTTTGTCAACCATTTCGTCATCTATTGTCAACTTTTAGCGTGAAGATTGTCAACATTGAAGGCACACCCCCCGCGCTGAGCCTATAATTCGGGGCGCCGAGCACGAGGAGCAACGTCATGGCCAGTACAGCGCGCATCGCAGTCATCGGTGGTGGCATCGGCGGCCTCACGGCGGCGCAGGCCCTGCTGCGTCGTGGCTTTGACGTCACGGTCTACGAGGCCGCGCCCGAGCTCAAGGAGATCGGCGCCGGCGTCTCCCTGAGCCCCAACGCCATGAAGGCGCTGCGCTCGCTCGACCTCGAAGCGGGGGTCCGGGCCGTCGCCTGGGAGTCCGAGTACAACCTGCTGCGCAACTGGCGCACCGGCCGCATCATCTCCAAGACGCCTACGAAGGGCTTCACGCTGGAGCGCTACGGCGCCTCCGGTTGCAGCGTGCACCGGGCAGATCTGCTGGACGTGCTGGGCGCTTCCTTGCCCAAGGAGATGATCAAGCTCGGCGCCCGCTGCGTCAGCGTCGAGGCGAACGACCACGTAGCCTCCGCCCGCTTCACCGACGGCAGCGAGATCGAAGCCGACATCATTATCGGCGCTGACGGTATCCATTCGGCGGTGCGCACTAGCCTCTTCGGTCCGGACGCGCCGCGCTTCACCGGCAAGATCTGCTGGCGCTGCCTCGTCCCCGTCGACGCCGTGCCCGAATTCGCCAACTCGGACGGCACCACCTGGCTGGGGCCCCACGGCGCCGTCGTCGTCTACCCGGTCCGCCGCGGCGAGCTGGTCAACGTGGTCGCCCATTACGACAACGACACCTGGACCGAGGAGTCCTGGATCCGCGAGTGCGACCGCGCCGAGGTGATCGAAAACTACAAGGGCTGGCACGAGTCGCTGTTACGGCTGTTCGCGGCCAGCGAGCGTCACTACAAGTGGGCCCTGTACGACCGCGACCCGCTGCCGCGGTGGACCAAGGGGCGCGCCACCATCCTCGGCGATGCCGCCCACCCAATGCTGCCCTACCTGGGCCAGGGCGCCTGCCAGGCCATGGAGGACGGCTGCGTCCTGGCGTCGGCGCTGGCCTCGATGCCGGACGACCTCCCCGGCGCGCTGCAGCTCTACGAACGCGTGCGCCTGCCCCGCGCCAGCCGCGTCGTGCTCAGCGCCCGCGATCGCGGCGAAGACAACCACCTCGCTTCGCCCTGGGCCGCGTTCAAACGCGACGCCATGATCGCCGTGCGCAAGCGCTTCAGCAAGGACCACACCGGCCGCAACAGCGGCTGGATCTTCGACTACGACGCCGGCTCAGACAGCGTCCTCAGCGCCTAGTTTGACGTCACTCCCACAGCAAACCGGCTCCAGCGACCTTGCCCCGCCCCGGCGCGCGACCTTCGCAGCGTTCTCGGTGCCGCACTACTCGCGACTGTGGACCACGGGGCTGCTCTGGAACATGGCCCGCTGGATGAG
>CAZNHI010000029.1:0-12520 GCA_964572535.1 uncultured Dehalococcoidia bacterium | reverse complement strand
GGGGCCCCTCTCCGACACCAAACTATGAAACGACTCGTCCTGCTATTCGCGACCCTCACCACTGCAGCGCTTACCCTGGCCTGCAGCAGCGACTCCGCGCCCGACACCGCAACGGTCTCCCCAACCGTGACGCAGCCCGTCCCGGCGGCTTCTGCAACAGCCAGCGCGACGGCAGTTCCTGCGACCGCCGCGCCAGCCACGACGGCGCCAAACAGCGAACCGCCTACTCAGCCGCCCGCGGCCGCTACTCAGCCCCCAGCACCTCAGCCGACGACACCGCCGGCCCCCTCCGGCCCGGTCACGATCGCCGTAAGCGCCCGCAACCTCGCCTTCGACCGCACGTCTATAAGCGTCCTGCGCAACGCGACCGTCACCGTCAACTTCACCAACAACGACGCCCTCGTCGCTCACGATTTCGGCGTTAGCATTCCCTTCGTGCCTCACACCGCGACCTGCAATGGGCCCTGTCAGGTCAGCATCACCTTCAATAGCGGCCCGCCCGGCGCGTATACCTTCCAGTGCACCATCCACCCCGAAATGCTCGGCACCTTCACCGTGAACTAACCCTCAGCACAGCAAGAGCTTTGTAGGAGCGCGATGAATCGCGCCCAGGACGGCCCGCTGCTGACTCAACGCCGCGTCTCGACTACTTTCGGGCGAGGTACTACGACCCGGAGACGGGGAGGTTCTTGGGGGGGGACCCACTTGGTGGTGGGTACGCGTATGTGGGCGACAATCCAGCGAACTTCATGACCCTTCGGGGATGGTGCCTGCGGGAACATGCCTTAGTTTCTCAAACGAATCGCACCTTAATGTACCCGGCACAGAAGGACGCCGTGGAGGTAACCGCTTCGCGCTTACCCTCTACCCTATGCCCGTCGCTACCAGAGCTGCTTGCTCGCCAGCGCCGCGCCTTCCGCCAGCGCCGTCAGCTTCGCCCAGGTGATCTTCGGGTCCACCGTGCTCGACGCCGCGTTGGTGCCGAAGCCGCAGTCCGAGCCCGCGAACACGCGCTCCCTTCCGACCAGCTCCGCATAGCGCACGATGCGCTGCGCGATCAACTCCGGGTGCTCGATGAAGTTCGTCGTAGAGTCGATCACTCCCGGCATGATTACCTTGTCGTCCGGCAGCTTCACGTCCTTCCACACATTCCACTCGTGCTCGTGGCGCGGGTTGGCGCCCTCGAAAGAGATCACGGCGGCCCGGCAGGTCAGGACGATATCGATGATGTCCTTCAGAGGGACGTCCATGTGGTGGGGGCCTTCGTAGTTACCCCAGCACAGGTGCAAGCGCATCTGTTCCGGCGGGATGTTCTTCGTCGCCTCGTTCACAACTTCTATGTGGCGTGCCACGATCTTGCGGAAGCCCGGCAGATCGAGCTCGAAGAACTGACTGTTGCGGCCCATTGCCAGATCCGGGCAGTCGAGCTGTAGCTCGAAGCCGGCGTTGGTGATCGCCTCGTACTCGTCCTTCATGACGGCGGAGACCGCCTCGAGATAGGCGTCGTGAGAAGGGTAGTAATCGTTGCCCAGGAAGAAGGCGACCACGCCCGGCGACGCGGCCGTCATGAACGCCCCGCGCGGCTTGCTGGTGGCAACCGCCGCCTTGAGGTTAGCTACATCCCGCTCCACGGCCGCAAAGTCGCGCCAGGCGATCGGCCCGTTACACGTAGGGCGCCTGAGGATCGTCGCCGTCGTGGCCATGCGGCGCTGCGTGTACTCCGGGAAGTCGCGCGCCTCCGCCTGCTGGCGGATCGTCACCGGGCTCTCGCCCTCGAAGCCCGTAGCGCGGTCCTTGATATAGGTCGCGTAGCCAGGCTTGCCCTCCTCACCGTCGCTGACCAGGTCGATGCCGCAGTCAATCTGCTTCTGCACCGTCTCCGCGACGGCGGAGCGTACGCGCGCCTGGAAGCCTGCTTCGTCCACCGGCTCACCGGCCTCGCGCTTGCGGATCATCTCGATCAGGTCGGCCGGACGCGGCAGGCTACCGGTGTGCGTAGTGAGGATCTTGTCTGTGCTGCGCTGGACCATTGCGATGCCTCTTCTAGTTACCGAACGTCAGGTGCTCAGCGGGGTTGAGGGGTGTACGGACGTGTAGGTTGCGGTATCAGGCTCCCGCAGCCGTCTTCGAAGACTGCTGCGCTGCCGCCGCCGCCCTCATGGAGAACAAGGACTGGTAGACCTCATCAACGCTGGCGTCAGGATCCTGCTCCCCGGTTCCTGCCTTTACGCCGGCGAACCGCGTCAGACGCAACGTGCAGCCCGCAAAAGCCGGCAGATCGTCCTGGTACACAAACGTCTGGCAGCCATCGATGCCGTCTCCGCGCCGTAGCTCGACTTGATCGCCACGGATGACTTCGCGTCGAAGCGTGCCACCGTCACGGGCGCCGTCCGCCTGCAGAGAGCGCCAGTTCATGCCGCACGCGATCATGTCGTACAGGCCTGCTGGACGGCTGGCCGTGAAAGCTAGCTTCTCGGGGGAAGTCTGGTAGGCCCGCCAGTCAGCGAGATCACGCCAGGCATGCAGGACCAACAGCGTCCCCGGCGCCACGACGTTCTGCAGCACCTCGGCGCTGAGGAACCCGGGCTGCTGCTTCATCTTCTCGAACAGCCCCGAAAGCCGGTCGATCGCCTCTGGCAGCCTGGCAAGGTTCTCCAGCCGCGGCATCTCCTGGACCTGGTCCATCCCGCGCCCTCCCGCTCGCAGCGGATCATAGCGCCTCAGCCGCCGAAGCCGCTCTGGACCAGCGGTCCCAGCGCCACCGCCGGGTCAAACGGGTTCTTCGCCTTCGCTGCCGCAACAAAGCGCTCCAGGTCCTCTTCCAGCATCAAGCGCTCGGCGACTCTCTGCCTGCACGCCGCGGCGACCTTCGACACGTAATCGTCGTGGTCCGCGTAGCGCTCCTCGATCGATGGGCGCGGGTCCTTGTTGGCCTGACGCTCCGCCTTCGTGCGCGCGAACGGGATGAAGCTGCCGCAGTTCCACAACAGGTCGCCCTCCGCGAAGCCGGCCTTACGCAGCGCCCACGGCGCGTTCGTGCCCACCGGCGCCTCGACGTCCGGATAACGCAGCCCCGGGATGTCGTTGCCGTCCGGGTCGAAGGACGAGACCTGGATCGGGTAATCCTGGCCCGGTACCGGCTCCGGCGGGAACTTCGAAACGTAGCCCTTGTCGAAGTCTGAGCCGTAGTCGTAGTTGGGCAGGCGGCTCGGCCCGGCGGGCAGGTTCACACCCGCGATCCTCGGGAACTTCGACAGCGCCTCCTCAGGCGAAATCATCGTCCCCTCGTCGCGTCGTGGGATCAGCGACTTCGGCGGCGCGACGCCCTTCGTCGCCCACTCGTCCAGCAGCACCAGGCAGGCGCGCATGTACGGCGCCGGCGACATGCTGTTTGGCGTCAGCTGACCGATCCAGGACGGGTCGTTCACAGCGCGCGCCATGTGCGGCGCTCCGGTGAACTGATACATGCGCGCCGTCTCCGGGACCTCCACGTCGCTGCCGTCGCTGGGGTCTGTGTGAGTCGTGGAGACGTGGCGCTCCCAGTAGTCGCTGCTGGTGTGCGTGTGCACGATCAGCGGGTCAGTCTCCGGGCGCGTCAGCAACCCCTCGTTCTTCTCCGAGAACGGGTCCGGCACCGGCGTGAACGTGAATGGATAGCGTTCCGAGGGCCAGGAGTGCTCCTCGTGCTGCCGCGGGTAACGCCCCACCTGGGCGAAGCGCTGGTTGTGCAGCAGGCGGCCGCTGCCGGTGTGCGTGTGCATGCCATCGAAGACGCGCCGGCCCTGCGCATCCGCGTTCCAACCCTCGTAGATGTACTGGCGCACCACGCGGCCGCTGAGCGACACCCCGAAGCCGTAGAGCTTGTCGACGTGTCCCGCCAGCGGGTTTGGCGTCCCGGCCGAGTCCGCGTCGCCGTACTTCAGGAACGCCATCAAGTCACGGATGCCCAGGAAGCCGAGACCCATGACCCGGGAGCCCTCGGTCTCGTAGACCAGCTCGTAGATCTGGCCTGGCTTGAAGCCGCCGTTCACATAAAGGTGCTCATTCGAAGGCGTCAGCTCCAGCTTGCCGTCCTTCATCTCGGCTCGGGCTAGCTCCCAGTCGCCGTCCGGCACCGGCACGCGCGGGTCGCGCTCCAGCTCACGCACCGTCAGCGTCGCGGCCGCGCGGTCGAGCACCGGGTACGGCTCGACGTCGCCACCGCGCTCGGCGCCTTCACTGACACCCATCGAGTAGACGCCCGGCGCTCCGGCGATGAACTCCTGGCGCACCCGCCCACGCAACCGCTTGCCCTCCTCCATCGCCTCCGGCAGGAAGGCGATCACGTTGCCTTTGCGGTCGATCAGGTCGCCCTGCCAGCCGGACCAGACGGCCGTGTAGCCGTAGCGCTGCAAGAAGCCGTTACCGGCGTACTCAGGCTTCGACAGGTCCAGGCCCGCACTGTCGCTGTAGCGAAAGACGCCGCGCCCGCCGCGATTCGAGAACTCGTACAGCACCTTGTCGCTGCCCTTGCTCAGGTCGACCGGCTTGACGATGTCGAGCACGGCTGAGAACTCGACCAGGCCATCACCATTGCGAGGTGCGAGGTCGAGGTCGCAGATGTACGGCAGGTCGGGCTCGTCCGGGTCGATCGCGAAGTGCACCTTGCCGAACAGCCGCTCGTACGGCCCCGACTCACCAAACTCGGCGCCAGCCGCGAAGCTCTCCCTACGTTCGATCTCCAGCCTGATCTGATTGCGGCCCATTGTTGCTCCTAGGTCTGACTACCGACGCACCCGCCTTCAGAGTAAAAGCAGTGCATCCTTAGCGGGGTCCGCGGTGTCCCCGGACTTTCAGTGCCGGGGCTGGGCTATTCTCCCCCAAGCGCCCTCGGCTGAAAAGCCGCGCCCAATGCGCTATTGTGGCTGCGCCCCGCGGGATTCGACCAGGAGTTTCAACATGACCACTCTGATTACCGGCGGTCTCGGGTTCATCGGCTTGCACACGGCGCGCGCCCTGCTGGATCTGGGCGAGGACGTTGTCCTGACCCAGTACCGCGTCATCCGCGAGCCTCCCTTCATCAAGGATGAACTGGGCAAGCGCGCCAGGGTCGAGCAGCTGGACGTCACGGACAAGGACCGGCTGCTGGAAATCGGCCGCACGCACAAGATCGACAAGATCGTCCACCTCGCCGTACCGGCACTGGGCGCTCTAACGCCGCTGCAAGACTTCACCATCAACATGAACGGGCTGATCAACGTCCTCGAGGCCGGCCGCGAGTGGGAGTGCTCCCGCGTCGGACTCGGCAGCTCCGGCGCCGTCTACCAGGGCGTACGCGAAGACGACGGCGTCAACAAAGAGGACCAGCGCCTCGCGACCTCCGGCGGCGGCCCGACCGGCACCTGGAAGAAGTGCTTCGAAATCATCGGCAATTACTACGCGGACCGCACCGGCATCAATATCGTCATGCTGCGCATCGCCGGCATCTACGGCCCCCTCTACCACTCGATGGCCAACCTGCCCAGCCGTCTCGTGCACGCCGCCGTCAAGGGCGAGCCGCCCGTGCTGCGCGGCGACACCTACGCGGAGGACGGCAACGACGCCACCTACGTGAAGGACTGCGGCCGTGGCATCGCCATGGTCATGCAGGCCGATAAGCTCAACCACACCGTCTACAACATTGCCTCCGGCCACTCCACCAGCGCCGGCGAGCTGGTCTCCGAGATCCGCAAGGTCATCCCGAGCTTCAACGGCGACTTCCTCAAGGAGGGCCTCAGTCCCGGCAACCCCGGCGCGACGCACGCCGACATCAGCCAGATCAAGGCAGACACCGGCTACGAACCGCAGTACCTGCCCCAGAAGTCGATCCCGGATTACATCGCCTGGCTGCGGTCCGGCAACGCCGAGTAGGCGCGCCGCGAGACTATAATCGCCCTGCGTCTCTACTGAGGCACCACTACCTGAGGGGTTGGGTTAGAAATGACTGAGAAGGCAGAGCGCCGGCCCGGGCTGCGCGACGTTATCGCCGGGCAGACCCGGATCTGTCTGCTGGACGAGCAGAAGTCGCAGGTCTACATCTACGGCTACCCGTTGGAAGAGCTGGTCGAAAAGCACAGCTTCGAGGCCACCGCCCACCTGACGCTGTTCGGCGAACTGCCGAAAGGCAAGGCCACGTTCGGCGACCCCGATCTCGAAGCCCTGCGCGGCGTCTGGAACACGCTGCGACGCGAGCCCGCCGGCGCGCACCCCATGGGCCTGCTGCGCACCGCCATGTCCTCCTACGGCAACATCCTCGACGCCCGCGGTGAACGCCCCCTGACCTACGAGGCCGAACGCGACGCCGCCTACGCCCTGACACCGCACATCGGCTACATGGTCGGGCTCGTTGCGCGCCACCGCGAGGGCAAGGGCTGGGCCGCGCCCCGTCCGGGCTACGGCTACGGCGAGAATATCCTGACCATGTTCCGGGGCCGCCGTCCCAGCGCCTTCGAAGCGCGCTGCATGGATATGGCGCTGATCCTCTACACGGAGCACGAGTTCAACGCCGGCAGCTTCGGTGTGCGCATCGCTGCCAGCGCCCACAGCGACCTGTACTCCTCCGTCGTCGCAGGAGAGTGCATCCTGCGCGGCCCGCGCCACGGTTGCGCTAACGAGGAGGTCATGAAGATCCTCCTGGACCAGGGTGGCAACCCGGACAAGGCGAAGACGTACCTGGACAACTTCTTCGCCCAGCCCGCCGCCCGCCTGCCCGGCTTCGGCCACGCCGTCTACAACCTGCCGCACTCGCGCGACCCCCGCGTCGACGTGCTGCGGCCCTGGGTCAAGGAGCTGTCGCGCCTGAAGGGCGACATGCGCTGGTACGAGACGCTGATCGCCTTCGAGGAGTACATGGCGGAGCGCATGAAGCCCCGCGTCGAGCGCGGCAACCCCAACGCGCCCGCCAACATGGACCTCTGGACGGCGCCCCTCTACTACCTGCTCGGCATCCCGATCCCGATGTACACGCCGCTGTTCGCTGCCTCTCGCATCGCCGGCTGGTCCGCGCACTACCTGGAGACTCGTTACGTCAACAATGAACCGATCCTGCGGCCGCGCGCCGAGTACGCCGGCCCCAAGGTTCACGAGTTCAAGCCATCGCCGGACTTCGGCGCCGGCGTGAGGCGCTAGCGTGTCAGAGACCTACAACCCCCTGCCACTGCTGATCGACTTCGCCAGCAGCCTCCGCTTCGAAGACCTCCCGGCGAGCGTGGTCCACGACACCAAGGTCCGCGCCCTCGACTCCCTAGCCACTGCGCTCGGAGCGCTGGAGGACGAGCGTCTGCGCGAGCGCTGGGCCTACATGAGCAAGCGCCCCATCGCCTACGAGGCCGGCGGCTGGGCGTACGGCGTCGAAGCGAAGCTCTCGCTGCCGGACGCCGCCTTCCTCAACTCGACCATGACGCGCTGGCTCGACTTCAACGACACCTACCTCGCGAAGGAGCCCGCCCACCCCAGCGACAACTTCGGGCCGCTGTTCGCGCTCTCGGGCTCGCTGCGCTTCTCCGGACGTGATCTGATCCTGGGGGCCGTTATCGCCTACGACGTGCAGTGCCGCCTCTGCGAGGCCGCGTCCCTGCGCAGCCACGGCTGGGACCACGTCAATTACATCCTGATCTCGGCTGCGCTGGCCGGCGCGCGCTTGCTCGGCTTCGACAAGCGCCAGATGTACAACGCCGTCGCGCTTTCGCTTAGCTCGCACGCCGCCATGCGCCAGGCCCGAGAAGGCAGCTACCTCTCCGAGCAGAAGAACATGGCTGCCGCCGACGCCGCCCGTGGCGCCGTCTGGGCGCTCGAGAAGGTTCTCGCGGGCGCCGACGGCCCCGCGGAGATCATCGAGGGCAAGCATGGCCTCGTAGCGCAGATGTCGGGCGAGCTCGACGCCGCCGCATTCGCCGGCCTCGGTTCGCACTTCCTCCTCTCTGACACCTACATCAAGCCGGTGCCCATGGAGTACCACGGCCAAACCATCGTCGAGCACGCCCTGGCCATCCGCGAGAAGCTCGGCGCGCCCAGGCTCTCGGACGTCGAGGAGGTCGTGATCACCGGCTACGAGGCGCAGCGCACGATCATCGGCGACGACAGCAAACGCCGCCCGACCACCAAAGAAACCGCCGATCACAGCCTCTACTACGCCTTCGCGGCGCCACTACTCGAGGGCAAGCTAACCCTGGAGCAGTACCGGCCGGAGCTGCTCGCCAACCCGGAGGTCCTCGGCCTGATCGAACGCACGCAGTTCGTGGAGAAGCCGGAGTGGACGCAGAAGTACTACGCGCCGCAGCAGCAGCGCGAGTTCGTCAGCTCCGCCGCTGTGCGTCTCAAAGACGGCCGCACCGCCTACGACGAGCGCCCGGTGCCGCGCGGCCATCCCAAGAACCCGCTGAGCGACGCCGAAATGGAGCAGAAGTTTACCTCCGTCTCCTCACGCCTCGCCTCAGACCGCCGCACCGTCCTCGACGCGCTCTGGGACCTCGACAAACTGGACGACATCGCCGAGTTCATGAAGCTCGTGCAGCTGGATATGAGGAGTTAGGCAATGACGAAGCGCCGGAAGCCGCTAACTACGCTGGGCCTTCGTCGTTCCGTAGGGGCGAGGCATGCCTCGCCCCTACGGACTACACACCGCCTCCGGGTGCCTGGGAAAGATGTTTACCATGCCTGACAAATCGCCCGGCCAGCGCCTCAAGGAACAGCTCGCACAGGGCCAGGTCATCGCGGCCGGCGCCTTCGTCCCCTTCGTCGCGCGTCTCGTCGAAGAGATAGGCTACGACGCCGTCTACATTTCCGGCGCCGCGCTGTCCAACTCCCTCGCCCGCCCCGACGAAGGCCTGCTGCCTCGCAGCAAGGTGCTCGAGTTCACGCGCGAAATCGTGCAAGTCGTAGACCTGCCGGTGATCGTCGATGTCGACACCGGCTTCGGCGGCCCCGCCGGCACGGCAGAGACGGTGCGCCTCTTCGAAGCCGCGGGCGCCGCCGCCGTGCAGATCGAGGACCAGGACCCGCGCTGGAAGCGCTGCGGCCACCTGGAGGGCAAGCACCTGATCTCCTGCGCCCGCATGGCTGACAAAGTGCGCGCCGCCGTCGCCGCCAAACGCGACCCCAATTTCCAGATCATCGCCCGCACCGACGCCGTCGCCGTCGAGGGCTTCGAGCCGGCCGTCGAACGTGCACGCGCCTACGAGGCTGCCGGCGCCGACATCATCTTCCCGGAGGCGCTGACCTCCCGCGAGATGTTCGCGGACTTCCGCAAGCGCGTCTCCGTACCGCTGCTCGCCAACATGACCGAGTTCGGCAAGAGCCCCTGGATCAGCGACGCCGAGTACGCCGAGATCGGCTACGCGCTCGTCCTGCACCCGGCCACCAGCTTCCGCCTGGCCGCCCGCGCCATCAAGGACGCGCTGATCGAGATGAAGCGCCACGGTAACCAAGAAACGCTGCAACGTGACGGCAAACTCATGCCCCGCGCCGAAATCGATGCCTATCTGAAGCCGACGATCTGAACCGTTCGTGGTGAGCTTGTCGAACCACGCGCCCTTCGACAGGCTCAGAACGAACGAATTGTGAAGGCGAAAGGAACAGGACGATGCCAGACCAGTCGGTGCAGCTCGTAAACCCCGTCGTGCAGCGCTGGCGCCGTGAGGCGACCGAGGACCCGGAGGGCTTCTGGGCCCGCGCCGCCGCCGAGCTGCCCTGGTTCCGGCCCTGGGACAAGGTGCTGGACTGGTCCTCCCCGGACAAGGACGGACCGGCCTTTCGCTGGTTCATCGGCGGTGAGACCAACCTCGCTTACAACGCCGTCGACCGCCACGTTAAGAACGGCCGGGGCGGCGTCGCGGCGCTCGTCGCCCTCAACGAGCGCGGCGAACGCAACGTCCTGACCTACGCGCAGCTGCTGACCGAGGTGAAGCGCACCGCCGCGGCCCTGCGTGCCTTTGGCATCGGTGAGGGCGACCGCGTGGCCGTCTACATGCCCACCTGCGTCGAGGCAATCGTCCTCATGCTCGCCTGCCTGCGCATTGGCGCCATCCACATCGTCGTCTTCGCAGGCTTCGGCGGCGCGGCGTTGGCGGAGCGCATCAAACTCGCAGGCGCAAAGGCGCTGTTCGCCTCCGACAGCACCTACCGCCGCGGCAACCTTGTCGACTTCACCGGCATCCTCGACATCGCGATCAACCAGGAAGGCGCCGGCGAGGTACTCAAGAGCATTGTCGTACTGCAGCGCAACGCTTCGAGCGAGCTGCCCGCGGGCGCCATCACCTACGCCGACTTCCTCTCTCGCGGCGAGGGACACGATTCGTCCCACGTCGCCCTGGAGTCGAACCAGCCCGCCTACATCCTCGCCACCTCCGGCACGACTGCGCGACCCAAGCTGGCGGTGCACACCCACGGCGGCTACCAGGTCTACATCTACTCGATGGCCAAGTGGGTCTTTGGCCTGCAGCCCAACGACATCTGGTGGGCGACCTCAGACATCGGCTGGGTGGTCGGCCACAGCTACATGGTCTACGCGCCGCTGCTGGTCGGCTGTACCACCCTGCTCTACGAAGGCGCCATCGACTACCCAAACATGGAGACGATCTACCGCCTGCTTCAGGAGAACGGCGTCACCGGCGTCTTCACCTCCCCCACCGCGATTCGCGTCCTCATGCGCGCCGGTACAGAGCCCTCTCGCAAGTACGACCTCTCGGCGATCACGCGCGTCTTCTGTGCGGGAGAGGTCCTCAACCCGCCGGCCTGGGAGTGGTTCCAGAAGGAGGTCTTCCAGGACCGCGTGCCGGTGATCGACCACATGTGGCAGACGGAGACGGGTGGCCCCATCGTCGGTAACCCCTACGGCCTCGGCCTCCTGCCGATCAAGCCCGGCGCCGCCGGCCTGCCCCTGCCCGGCATCGAGGCCGCGATCATGACACCGGAGGGCGAGACTTGCGGGCCGAACGAGAAGGGCATCTTCGTGATCACGCGCCCCTTCCCCGGCCTGACAGCCCAGCTCTGGGGGGAGCCGGAGCGCTACGGACAGGACTACTGGCAGAAGATTGCCGGCCACAACGTCTACTTCAGCGGCGACGCCGCCCACGTGGATGAGGATGGCTATTACTGGTTCAGCGGCCGCGCCGACGAGATCATCAAAATCGCCGCCCACCGCCTTGGCACCATCGAAGTCGAGAGCGCCATCCTGCGCTGCGGCGCCGTCGCCGAAGCCGGCGTCACCGGCCGTCCCGACGAGCTGCGCGGCGAGGTCATCTCCTGCTTCGTGGTACTCAAGAACGGCTACGATCCCTCAGAGGACCTGCGCAAGGAGATCTACGCCACCGTGCGCCGCGAGCTCGGTCCCATCGCCGTGATCGGCGAACTCAACTTCGTCAACGGCCTGCCCAAGACGCGTAGCGGCAAGATCATGCGCCGCGTGCTCAAGGCCGTGACCCTGGACGTAGACCCCGGCGACATATCAACGATCGAAGATGAAGGCTCCGTCGAGGACGCTCGCGAGGCCTGGGCGCAGATGAAGGCTTCGATTACCCGATAAGCGCCGATGGTTCACCTCTCCCCTGCCCCTCTCCTTGCGAGGAGAGGGGTCGCGCTGAAGGACACTCCGATGAGAAATCCAAGACCGAGATTGCAGGCGCCGCCGTCCATTTGGGAGACCTTAGGGTCGCATGCCAGGCGAATGCGACGGGGCTCTACCGAGGCGGAAGAACATCTCTGGCAAGCATTAAGGCGTCACGGCGTTCTGGGCCTGAAGTTCCGGCGCCAGCACGCCATAGGTCCATTCATCGTAGACTTCTACTGCGTCAAAGCCAGCCTGGTAATCGAAGTAGACGGTCCTATCCACGCCACGCGGCGGAGTGCCGACGAGGAGCGTCAGACCTACCTGGAGAGCAGTGGACTGAGAGTGCTCCGCTTCTCCAACGATGATGTGCTAGAGTCCCTGCCCAGCGTCCTGGAGCAAATCGAAGCAGTCATCCACGGTGAAGCAGTACTAGAGACCTAAGCCCCCTCGCCTCGCAAGGAGAGGGGGTTGGGGGAGAGGTAACCATGCCACCAGAGTTTCTCAGCAACGAAGAGATCGTCATCGCCGCCCGCAAGCGGCTGGAGCAGGGACCCTGGGACTACCTCGTCGGCGGCTCCGAGTCCGAAACCTCGCTGCGCCGCAACCGTCTCGCCTTCGACCGTGTCGCCTTCCGGCCGCGCGTCCTGCGCGACGTCTCGCAGATCGACACCTCGACAACCTTTCTGGGCCATAAGCTGCGCATCCCGGTGCTGCTCGCGCCCATCGGCTCGCTGCAGGCCTTTGATCCCGGTGGCGGCGCCACGGTCCCGATCGACAACCCGGAACTCAACGAAACGATGATCAACCCATCGTCCGCCGCGGTTGCATACACGAGCGTGTCCAGGACCGCGACGTTCGCCACCTCACCTCGGCCGACATCCTCGTAGGACCAGGCGTGCGTCGCGAGCGACACCCAGTCACACGCGGCAGGCGAAAGGCACCAGACGAGCAGGTGCA
>CAZNHI010000028.1:0-12537 GCA_964572535.1 uncultured Dehalococcoidia bacterium | reverse complement strand
CGGCGGCCCGGGCCGCGGGACACGAGGTCGTGGCGCTGCCCGGTCCGTCAGCCGTCGTGGCGGCACTTTCAGTGGCCGGGCTGCACTGCAGTGAGTTTCGCTTCGTTGGCTTCATGCCGCGCGTCGCGGGCGAGACGCGGCGTTTGCTGGAAGCCGCGGCTTCGCGACCTGAAACGCTGGTGGCGTTCGAAGCCCCGGGGCGTCTACGCAAAACGCTGGCCCTGATCGACGAGGTCATGCCCGAGAGGCGCATCGCCGTGTGCCGGGAGCTGACCAAGCTGCATGAGGAGACCTTCGTGGGGACGGCAGCGGAGGCCCTGACACACTTCGTAGCGCCACGTGGGGAAATCGTGCTGGTCATCGAGGGTGGTGAGGCAGCGGCGCCATCAACGGACGAAGCGGCGGCGACAGAAGACATCGCTGAGATGAAGCGATTGGGCTTGACCCGCTCGCAGGCGCAAGCGCTGATCGAGCGCCGCTACGGGCTCGGGCGGCGGCGCTTTTATGAGCTGTGGGTCCGTGGGGGCGAGCGTTAGTCGTAGAGCTGGACCTGAATTGGACCGAAGAAGTCCTGCCGCGTCTCGAGGTCAAATGTGCTGTCGAGAGACTGTTCAAGATTCAGACGAGCCTCGGCGATCTCCGGTATCGAGGAGAAGCCGGTGTGAGCGAGCACGAGCCAAACGCGGTCGTATCCCTCGCCCTTGAGGCGGCTGCCTATCGCCTCGTGCGCTCCCGCATCGTAGAAGGCAACGGCGGGCCGGACTTTACCGCTGGACTGCACGGCATAGTAGTTGTAAGGCCCCTCGACCCACGGGCTGTGGAAGACAATCGCATCACCGGGTTGAGCCTCGGAGAGGATGAAGCTGGTCGCGTCGCGCCAGTCCTCCTTTGGCGTCTCGAAATAGACGCGGTCGAAGGCGGGTAACGCCAGCAGGACGAGCACGCCCGTCAGCGCATACGCGGCAGTCTTAGAAGGAACCTGGCTCAGCGCGTAGGCGATAAATAGCGCCAGCGCGGGCAGGCAGACGATGAGATAGCGCGACACGAACACGGGCTTGATGAATGAGCCGAAGAAGGCGACGGCCGTCGGCAGGACGAGCCAGCAGAGGACCATCGCCACCGGCCAGACCACGGTCTGGCTACTCGGCGGGCGCAGCAGGCGCGCCAGCGTCACGAGCCCGATTACGCCGATCGCCGAGTAAGCGAGCAGCTGCAGCGTCCCGCCGGTCTGAAGCTTGAGGTGATCGACGAGGACATCAAGGTTCGGCTCGCCCACCCAGTTGAGGCCGGTGTTAGGAGTCGCCGACACGTAGACAATCGGAAGCAGCAGGACGCCAAGCACCCCGACGCACTGGGCGACAAGCGTCCAGCGCACGGGCGAGTTGCGCAGCATCACGAGCGAGGCAAGCTGGGCGCCTGTCACCAGGATCGCGAAGAAGTGCACGTACGCCGCCAGCGCGCTCAGCACAACGAAGGCAACCGCCACGGCTGTGGTCGGACGCTTGACCAACCTGACGAACGCATACGTGGCGAGGGTCACCAGCAGCATGACCATCGCGTAGCCTCGCGCCTCCTGGGCATAGAACAAGACGACGGGGTTGAGCGCGAGCAATAGGCCGGCGAAAAGTCCCACTCGCTCCGAGAAGAGGCTGCGTCCTAGCACTGCCACCGCGGGAACTGCAGCCGCGGCGCATAGTACCGAGAAGGAGCGCAGCCACAACTCCCCGTCACCGCCGATACCGGCCCAAATCTTCAGGAGCAGGTAGTAGACCGCCTGGTTGGTCTCCGTTGACTCGATCGCCTTGCGCAGGCCGCTCCAGTCCAGGTCGATCAGCCGCGCGGTCGTCGCTTCGTCGAGCCAGAAGCTCTTGTCGCCGAGGAACAGGAAGCCGAGGACGAGCACCAGAAGCGTTTCGAGGGCGAGGAGCGCGACGAACGTGTTGCGCTCGAACCACTCCCTGGCGGCGGAGCCCCACTCGTCCGTGGGTATCGCCACGGGCCTTAGCGGCTGCGGCGCCGCCAGCGAGCCGGCATCAGCGAGCATCGCCTCCGCGGTGCTGAGCAAGACGCTGGCGTCGTGATTGGCGGCGTCGATGAGGAGCGCCTCACGCGCGTGGGCCCTGGCGGCGCGCCAGTCAAAGAGGTCGGCCGATCGCTCAGCGCGGTCGAGCAGCTCCTCGACACGGCGCTGCAGACGTCCGCTGGACGCGTTGTCGTCGAGTGAGATACGAATCGGGTCGGACATTTCGCTCGGTCTCCGCGCTGAGCCCCGCGGCGCAGCCCTACGCAAGTTATCGGCTTCCGCTTCGAGCTGAATTAGTCCGAGGCCCCTTGCTGGGCGGATTACGATTCGTCGCCAAGCGGAGAACCTGGCTGTCCTGCTGCAGAAACAGCGCTGCCGACGCGAGAACGAGGCTTGCGGTCAGGATGGTCGCGGAGGCAACGCACCAGACGCAGATCGCGTGCAGGATGGCGAGCTCCACGTAGGTCAGGTAAGCAGCGTAGCCAACGCCGCTGAGCGCCAGGCCCCATTAGGCGATCATGCGGCGCTCGTCAGAGGGATCGCGCGACCAGAAGAATGCCAGGGACGCGAGGCTGGTGTAGAGGCCGACGCCGAGGAGTGAGACGGGCACACCGCCGATGCTGGCGTAGGCGCTGGGGTTGACAGCGGCACAATCATCCACGCCGGCACAGGCGATCGGCTGGTCGCCAAAGTGGGTTGTGACCAGATAGAGACTAATCGCGAGCACGGCGACCCCGCGTTCGGCGTCACCAGTGTCAACCTGATTATTCGAGACCTGGTCGCGAACGCATCAGTGATCTAAGATTCGTCTAATCCGTCACTGAGAGGACCTTATAGTGAGTCTTTTCGAAGACACAAACCCACGTGCACTAAAAGAACTGCTAGGGCAGATAGAGTCGAAGGCGTCGGCGCTCCCTGATTTCCAACGTGACTTTGTTTGGGACCCTAGTGCCACGCAAGAACTCGTGGTGTCCGTGGCCAATGGCTATCCGGCGGGCAGTATTCTTCGCATTCGCAACACTCACAATCTCTTCGCGTCCCGGGAGTTTCAAGGCGCACCACCTCTGGACGGCCAGAAGCCGACCTATCTAATCCTGGACGGTCAGCAACGCCAGACTTCCCTGTATCAGGCTTTCTACGGTGTCGGTGAGCACCGGTATTTCCTGAAGGTGGGCGACCTCCTCGATGGGAAAGACTTCGAGGAGTGCATCTTTCACCTCCGTGCCAATCACAAAAGCGCGAAACGCTACGAAGCGTTCGACATTCAGGCTCAAGAACTCATCATGCCCTTGAGCACTCTGAAGCAGGGCGCGGGCGGTTTTCTGCAGTGGAGCGTCCAGGTTGCTCAGGAACGCGCAGGCGCTGATGGCGGAATGGATTTCCTCAAACGCCTGAACTCTGACATCGGCGCCCATTGGATGCAGAAAATTGATGACTACCACTTCCCAGTAGTGACACTGTCGGACGAGACAGACGCCGAGGCCGTTTGCACCATCTTTGAGACTCTGAATCGCACTGGAGTAAGGCTGAGTCCGTTTGAGCTTCTGACAGCGCGTTTCTGGCCGAAGGAAATCTCGCTCCGGCAGATGTGGTCCAAAGCTCTGTCTGATCATCCGATCATTGGCGAGTTCGAGGTTGACCCCTACTACTTGATGCAGGTCATCTCGTTGCTTGCGCGGCAAGCACCATCCTGCCGCCGGAGTGACGTGCTGAACCTCAAGCCTAAAGACGTCGCCTCTTGGTGGGAGAGGGCGGTACGGGGGCTCGCTGCCACGCTTGGGATTCTCCAGGACGACTGCGGCGTCCTCACGGGGAAGTGGCTTCCGTACTACACGATGCTGATGCCCATGGCGGCGGTGGTTGCAAAGCATGACTCCCTGGTTGGCCCAGCAGTCGGCGCAGCGCGAGACAAGCTTCATAGATGGTTCTGGTGCTCCGTGCTGGGGCAAACCTATGAAAACGCGGCGAACTCTCAGTCAGCGAAAGACGTCACGGAACTGTCTCGGTGGATCGATGGAGGTGCTGCACCGGAGACGGTGGCATCGTTCCGCTTCGATCCCAAGATTCTGCGCGACACGACGCCGAACCAGCGCGCGCTCTACCGCGGCATCATTGCGCTGGTCCTTCGAAGCCAGCCGCGCGACTTCCACAAGACTGGCTTGATCACCGCCGACCTGATGCGGGAGCAAGAAATCGACGACCACCATGTCTTCCCTCAGGGGTTCCTGGCGGGCAAACCGGAGGTCTCCGGGAGGCTACGCGATTGTGTGCTGAACAGAACCTTGATCGATAAGCGGACGAACATCCGTATCAGCGATCGGGCGCCTTCTGACTACCTGATGGAGATGCGGGACGAGTTCGACAAGGACCACCCCGGACACTTGGATGCCCTCCTCGAATCACACCTGCTTCCGTCCAGTACCCTGCTGGCGTTTGCGCAAGACGACTTCGATGCCTATCTGCAACTGCGACAGGAAGCTGTCTGGAAGGCGATTCAGGGCGTCACGGGCGTCACCGTTGCATCCGACCTTGTGAGTTGAGGAAGAAGGTATCGCGTGAATACCAAACTGGGTCCTGTTGAGACCGCCGTTCGTCGCACTGTCTCGCCTGGTGCTGTGTTGCAAACGCCGATGCGGCCGCGTCCATTCGTAGTGGGCTCGGTCGATGCGTCAGGCATAACGCTGCTGCTCGGCGCCAAGCAGGCCGCGACGCCTATCTCGTGGGCTTGTTTTGAAGGCGTCCAAAGCCATCTTCGCGGCCGAGGGTGGGTTATCAGCGGCGGTGTACACAGCAAGAATTCAAAGCCCGGATCGCTCGACGAGTACATGAAGAAGTGCATCTACCGCGACACGGCGAATTACGTCGCGGCGCTCCTCGAACAGGCAGGCGTACTTGAGCTCAGGCGCACGGCGCCGCTACACGTCCGCCTAATGCCAGGTTTCTGAGCTATCTTCGATGAAGGCTTTCATTGCGCACGTCGGCTCGCCGGGCAACATCGACATCGGTTACACGGTGACGCGGCTACGTCACGTTGATGAGTTGCTAAACGGCCTGCCTCCGGGCGCACCCGAACGTCGATACTTCGAGTCGGACCCAGTCTTCAAGAAGGCATTCCCAGACGGTACCTTCAACTGCTGGGGCGTTCCGAGCCGAGCCAAGCCCAGCTTCGATCGTACGCAGGTTGGCGATCTGGTCTTGATGTTGCCTTCCATCGGCGTCAACGGTGGCGTCGAGCAACTCGGAGTTGTGGAGGCGGTCTGTCGAGTCGAGTGCTGGGAGGCATCACGTATCCTCTGGCCCGACACTCCTGACGCCAGGCTCTTCCCGTACCTGTTCTTCTTCCGCACCAGGGTTGGATTTCGCACGTGGGCAGATTTCCTGACAGACATGGGTTATTCACCGGACTGGAACCCGAGGGGATACTATCGATCGATTGGAAAATCGAGATTGATGCCTCACGGTGGGGCACTAGGTTACCTTCGCTTTCTCCAAGGCCAGTGTGGCTTCAGGAGTCTCTAGCATGCGAATCCGGAACTATCGCAACAGGCTTATCGTGTCGCGCCGGCGCCGAGACGGTGTCTAAGAGTGATGAGTGAGCAGTCTGGGCGTCAGAGGTGTCTAAGCTGATAGTCGAGGAGGCGATTGCGTGACCGCAAAGGAGGCAGAAATGAGCTTTCTTAGATTCGTTAGGCTGGTAGCGGTACGGGGATTCGAACCCCGGTTTTAGCCTTGAGAGGGCTACGTCCTGGTCCCCTAGACGATACCGCCCCGTGAGCGTCCTTGTGGCTGGGGAGGGAGGATTCGAACCCCCGCATACGGATTCAGAGTCCGCTGTCCTACCACTAGACGACTCCCCAATGGGTTTTCATCCTAGCACAGCGCTTTTCCGAGCTTCAAACCGAGGGAGCATGCCCCCTACTGCAGCTGCTGCACCGCGTCTCGCAGGCGCAGGACGCAGCGTGCCTTGCCCAGCAGCTCCATGGACTCGAACAGCGGCGGTGAGACGCTGCGCCCGGTGATCGCGACGCGCATCAGCCCAGCGAGATCGCGGAACTTGACCTGAAGGCGGTCCGCCAGGGCGCGGTATGCCTGCTCCAGAACTTCGGGCGTCCAGTCTTCCGTTTGTTCCGCCAGCACGAGGGCTTCAGAAAGCACCAGCGCTCCGGCGGCGCGGTCGCTGGCGTAGGTCTTGCCCAGCAGCTCGTCGACGTCGAGGTCGACGCCGCGGGGCAGATAGAAGAACGCCATCATGTCGATCGCTCTCGACGCGAGCTTGACGCGCTCCTTGACCAGCGGGACGAGCAGCTTCGAGTACTCGGTGTCGATGGGGCGCTGCACCTGCGACGGCAGGCCGCCTTCCGATTCCGGCCTCTCCAGCCACGGGCGCACGGCTTCGACGAACTGCTCGTCCGAGAGCGCGCGCATGTACTCGCCGTTGAGCCAGTCGAGCTTCTCCGCGTTGAAGACGGCCGGGCTCTTGAGCAGGCGGTCGAGGCTGAAGTTGGCGATGAACTGGTCGCGGGAGATGATCTCGGTCTTGTCGTCCAGCGACCAGCCCAGCAGCGCCAGGAAGTTGAAGACCGCGTCCGGCAGGTAACCCTGGTCGCGGTACTCGAGCACCGACTGCGCGCCGTGACGCTTCGAGAGCTTGCTGCGGTCCGTGCCCAGGATCAGGGGCGTATGCACGAAGACCGGCGGCTCGTAGCCCAGCGCCTCGTAGACGCGCAGGTGCAGCGGCGCTGAGGGCAGCCACTCCTCGCCGCGCAGGACGTGCGTGATCTGCATTTCGTGGTCATCGACGACAACCGCGAGATGGTAGGTAGGGAAGCCGTCCGATTTGAGCAGGACGGCGTCATCCAGACGCTCGCTTTCGAATCGCACGGGGCCGCGCAAGAAGTCGTTGACCACGGTTTCGCCCTCGTCGGGCATCTGGAAACGGACGACGGCGCGCCCGTTGGCGGACTCTGCCTTCGCCTTTTCGCGGCCCTCGTTGTTGCTGCAGCGGCCGTCGTAGCCGGGCGGGAGCTTCTTCTCGCGCTGGTCGTTGCGCATGGCGTCCAGGCGCTCCGGCGTGCAGTAGCACTCGTAGGCGTGGCCGCCTTCGATCAGCTTGCGGGCAGCTTCCTGGTAGAGAGGCAGGCGCTCGGACTGGAAATACGGCGCGTGCGGCCCGCCCACCTCCGGCCCTTCGTCCCACTGCAGGCCCAGCCAGCGCAGCGACTCGTAGATCTCGTTCAGTGACTCCGGGACGTAGCGGTTACGGTCCGTGTCCTCGATGCGCAGGATGAACGCGCCGCCGGTGTTGCGCGCCAGCAGCCAGTCGAAGATCGCGGTGCGCGCGGTGCCGAGGTGGGGCGTGCCGGTGGGGCTGGGCGCCAGACGGACGCGGACGGGGCGAGTGGTCATGCCCGTATGTTATCAGCGGGGCAGACGCTGCCCAATTCACGCTACAATCGCAGAGTGGAAACCGTGAGACTCTCAGTGATCCTAAGCGAAGGCGAGGACGGGTACATAGTCGCCCAGATTCCGCTCCTCCCGGGCTGCATTTCGCAAGGCAAGACCACGAAAGAGGCGCTTGCTAACGTGAAGGAAGCCGCTGAGCTCTGCCTGGAGAATCGCGAGTCAGAGGGCTGGGAGCTGCCCGCCTAACGGTCTTCCCAGGCGCACTCTAGGTTTGCAGCTGGTTCAGCGCCTCCTGCAAATCCTCCGCCAGCGGCGCTTCAAAGCTCAGCTCGCGCCCGTCGATGGGGTGGTGCAGAGTCAGGCGCCAGGCGTGCAGGAACTGCCGCGCAACGAGCTTCGTCGGCCGGCCGTAAACCGCGTCACCCACGACCGGGTGATTTAACGATGCGAAATGCACCCGGATCTGATGCGTGCGGCCCGTGATCAGCGTGGCTTCCAGATACGTATAACCCTTGAAGTGCTCCCGCACGCGGTACGAGGTCTGTGCTTCGCGGGCGGCAGCGCCGTTGACCAGCATGCGCTTGCGGTTGTTGGGGTCGCGGCCGATCGGCGCGTCGATCAACGCCTCCTCTGGCTGGAGACCTCCGTCGATTAGCACCAGGTAGGTCTTGTGCATGCGACGCTCGGCCAGCTGGCGCGTCAGACCGTGATGCGCGCGCTCCGACTTGGCCGCGACGATCAGCCCTGACGTGTCCTTGTCGAGGCGGTGGACGATGCCGGGGCGCTGCACGCCGCCGATGCCGGGCAGGTCCGGGCAATGGGCCAGCAGCGCGTTAACCAGCGTGTGCCCCGAGTGCCCCGGCCCCGGGTGCACAGGCATGCCGGCCGGTTTGTCGACGACGATCATGTCGTCGTCTTCATACACGATGGTCAGGGGGATCGCCTCCGGCTGCGGCTCGGCGGGCACCGGCGCCGGCACACTCACCGTCAGGCGTTCGCCGCCAGTCAGCCGGTCGCCGGGCTTGGTGCGCACCCGACCGTCCTCTCTGACCAGGCCATCGGCGATCAAGCGGTGCGCCTGCGGACGCGAGAGGTCGCAGAGGCGCGCTACCGCCACGTCCAGGCGCTCCCCCGGAACGTCGACGACCACTTCGTGCAGCGAATCAGCCAGAATCAAGTTTTAGTCTCCCTTAATGCGCGCTCTGAGAGCACGAAGAAGCCGGCGATGATCACCAGCCCGATGACGATCGACGAGTCGGCGACGTTGAACTCCGGATAGCGCGGGAAGTCGACGAAGTCGGTGACCTCACCGAAGCGCACGCGGTCCAGCAGGTTGCCGAAGGCGCCGCCCAGCAGCAGGCCCATCGCGATGCGCATGAGGCCGTGCTCCAGCGGCGGGTAGGCGTAGTAGAAGACGATGGCGCCGATCGCGATCACCGCCGTAACAGTGAGGAAGAGGCCCTGACCCTGGAGAATGCCGAACGCCGCGCCGCTGTTGGTGACGTGCGTCAGCTTGACCAGCCAGTCGTCGGAGGGCCACGACTCACCGACCGCGAGCCAGCCTCGGATGATCGCCTTGGTCAGCTGGTCGAGCGCGAAGATCGAGGCCGCGACCACGAAGAACGGAGCGTCGCGGCGGGCGCGGTGAGCGACGAGCGTCGGCCAGGCCTCGTTGCGATCTGCTCCGGCTTCGGTGGTGGACATCGTGCTGATCATAGCAAGCCGGCGTAAGGATGACCTCCTGAGGGTGCTCAGTTATAGTGACTTAGCGCCTGGAATCGGGGAGAGCTTGAACATCTTCAATCGACGCGACGCTGACCGCGAGAAGTGGGGCGACCGCCTGCCGCCCGGCCAGACGGCGACTGACGGCTGGCCGATCCTGCACTACGGCTCGATACCGCTGATCGAGACCAAAGACTGGAAGCTGGAGCTGGCGGGCACGGTCGAAGAACCGGTCAGCATCAGCTGGGACGAGTTCACGGCGCTACCGCAGGTCACGGTGACCAACGACATCCACTGCGTCACGGCCTGGAGCAAGTTCGACAACACCTGGACCGGAGTGCCGGTGAGCGAGGTTCTGAAGCTGGTGCAGCTCAAGCCAGAGACGCAGCATGTGATGATCCACTCCTACGGCGGCTACACCACCAACCTGCCCCTGGACGACCTCAACCGTGAGGGGAACCTGTTCGCGACCCACCACGACGGCGAGCCGCTGATGAAAGAGCACGGCTGGCCGGTGCGCCTGGTGGTGCCTCACCTCTACTTCTGGAAGTCGGCGAAGTGGGTGCGAGGGCTGAACTTCCTGCCGCAGCAGCAGCCGGGCTTCTGGGAAATGTACGGCTATCACATGCGTGGCGACCCGTTCAACGAGGAGCGTTACTCGTAAGCCAGCCTGCGCAAGACGGGCACGCAGGGGCGTTTCGCAAACTGCCCGTGAATTTGTCCGACGATGCTGTTTGCTATGATTGGGCCGTAATGCTCCGCCGATTCGCAGCGGCAGTCGCGACCGGGCGCCGGTCTGGCTAGCGCAGCCGTATGAATATCCCTCTCGCAGTCGCCGTCCTGGTCGTTTCCATCTTCGGTTTCGCCGTGGTAAATGCCGTCGAAATCGCCGTCGTCGGTGTCAACCGCATTCGTGTCCGCCACCTGGCCGAAGGCGGTAGCCGTGCCGCACGCTCGCTCGAAGCACTCCACAAAGAACAGGAACGGTTCTTCGCGGCGATAGTGCTGGTGCAGAACATCCTCTCTGTGCTCGCCGCTACGATGAGCGCTCTCCTCCTCGACGAGGTAGTAGGCGGCCTCCTGGCCATCTTCATATCAATCTTTGGCGTCGCCACCCTCCTGGCGCTCTTGGGCGAGATCACGCCGAAGGTGCTCGCGTCGCACGCGCGAGAAGGCTTCGCCCTGTTCGTTGCCGTGCCGTCCCAGGCGCTTACCAAAGTCCTTGGGCCAATTGTCCAGGCGCTGGGGTTCTTGCCAGGGTTGCTTTCACGCTGGCTCTTCGGTGTTCGATTGGAGGCGGGGCCCAGCGTCACGGAGGCGGAGCTGCGCATGCTGATCGATATCAGCGCCGAGTCCGGGACGATGGCCGAGGCGGAAGCAGAGCTGCTGGACCGCGTCTTCCACTTCGGCGACCGTAAATTGCACGAGGTCATGGTGCCACGTACTGAGGCGGTGGGCATTGACCGGCAGGCGACGTTGGCAGACTTCTACGCCGTCTACGCTGAGGCCCACCACTCGCGCTTCCCGATGTGGGACGAGAGCCCGGATAAGGTCGTCGGCATCATCGGGATCAAAGACGTGCTCTCAGCAGTCGCGGGCGGGTCGATCACGCCGGAGAGCCCGGTGGAGCCGCTGGCGCGCCCGGCGCTGTTCGTGCCGGAAACCAAGCTGATCGGCGAGCTGTTTCGCGAGATGCAGGTCAGCGGCGAGCAGATGGCGATCGCGGTGGACGAATGGGGCGGCACCGCGGGCATCGTCACGCTGGAGCAGTTGCTGGAGGAGATGGTCGGCCAGGTCCGCGACGAGCTGCGCCCCGATGAAGAGGAGATCACCGCGATCGACGAGCGCACGACGCGGGTCGATGGCGGCCTCAGCGTAGAAGAAGCGCGCGACGAGCTGGGCATCGAGATCCCAGAAGGCGAGTACGACACGCTGGCCGGCTTCGTACTGAGCCAGCTGGGCCACATCCCGAAGGTTGGCGAGACGCTGGCGCTGGACGGCTGGCGCATTACGGTGGAAGAGATGCGAGGGCTGAAGATCGAGCTGCTGCGGGTGACACGGTCGTGAGGTTCGTGCTGGTGCACCACGGCGAGCTGGCAGAGGACCCGCTGGCGCACGCCGCGCTTGGCCACGACGATCCGCTACTGAGCGACACGGGGCTGAGGCAGGCGCAGGCCGTCGCGGAAGAGCTGCGCGCGCTGGGCGCTCGCGGCAAACGACACACGATTGTGCTGACCAGCCCGCTGCGCGCGCCCCAGACGGCCGCGGCGCTGATCGTGGCGACCCTGGAGCTGGGTCCGGCGGAGCTGCGCGAGGAGCTGACGACGCTGACGCCGGAGGTGCTGCCGGCCAAGGGCGGGCTGGAGGCCGTCGAGGCGATCCAGGAGCGCGCGTGGTCAGTTATCGAGGCGTTAAAGCAGTCGCACGAGCCGGACACGACGCTGGTGCTGGTCACACACGAGCTGACGATCCGGTCTCTGGTCTGCCGGGCGCTGTCAATGCCGCTGACGGAGATGCGCCGCTTCGCGCTGGAGCCGGGTTCGCTGTCAGTGATCGAGTACAGGACGCAGCCCCGGGAGCGGACCCTGCTCGCGTCGCTGAACGAGACGTGTCACCTGGAGGGGCTGGGGTAGGCGAGCTTCAAACCCTGGTTCTGAAAAACAACCCTGCAGGATAAATCCTGCAGCTTCGACGACGAACCGCTTCCCCAGCCGCGGGTTTCAACCTGCGGGGCTATCGCGCAATCAACGCGGCTTTGTCCCATCGAGTTCGGCCAGCAGCTTCTTGGGCGCTACGCAGCGGTAGGCATCCTCGACGATGAGGGCGACGGCGTCCCAGTCGACGTCCACGTCCAGGTAGACGCCGAGCCAGCCGCGATAGCCCACGTACGGCGGCACGAAGTAGCGAATCGGGTCTGAGCCCACGAGCACGTCCTGGGCGCCCTCCGGCGCGGCGCACCAGAAGGCGAGGCGGTCGTCGTGGTGGTGGTCGGCGAACATGACGAAGGTCTTCTTGACGAACCAGGTGGGCTCGCCGTGGCTGAGGCGCTCCATGGCGCCGGGGTAGGACAGGCAGAGGGTACGCAGGCGGCCTACGGGGCTGTCGGGCATCCGGTCCAACGCTAGGGCTGGATCTCACGAGGGCGGCAGCGCCAGGCGGCGACCAGCTTGCCGGCGCCCGTGGCGGCCAGCAACGTCAGGCCCAGGATAGGGTTGCCCGAGAGTGCCCAGCCGAGACCACCAGCAATGGCAGGCGGCGCAACGTTAATCGCGAATCGTCTCACAGGTGATCCTTTGCCCGTTTGCCAGCCTGCCCGTCAGCCAGTCTGCCGGGGTGGCTGGGCGGCTGGGAGGCCTGCTGGCGGAGGGGGAGGGATTCGAACCCCCGGT
>CAZNHI010000027.1:0-12623 GCA_964572535.1 uncultured Dehalococcoidia bacterium | reverse complement strand
CCCGTATTCATCCTGGGCCAGGGCATGGGGCTCGTGATCTACAGCCGCAACATCATGAGCGTCGCTACCGAGATGCAGAACGGCCCGGAAGAAGCGTTGAGGATTATGCAAGGCCCGGGCTCGCCCGGCCTCCGCGCACAAGCAATGTACTCGGGCGCTCTGGCCCGCCTCTACCTCGGCGCCGGCGAACGCGAACGGGCGCTGGGCCACTTCCAGACGTGGAAAGAGACGGTGCTTTACGCCATGCTGGCGGGCGGCATGCGCCAGGGATCTTTCGGGCTGCTGGCCGAGGCGCTGGCCGATCTCGGCGACGACGAGATGGTTGCAGCCGCTTATGCGGAGGTTTGCGCCTGGCCGACCTCCCGCTGCTCGGCCTACGCCGGCCGCGGCCTTGACGCACTGCGCGGCCACTATGCGCTGCGGCTTGGCCTCCTTGAAGAGGCGGAAGCCTGGTTTGAGACCGGTCTCGAGTGGTCCCGAAGCGAACGCTGCCCGGCAGAAGAGGGCCGTTGCCTGCAAGGACTGGCCGAAGCGGCACTGCGCACGGGCGCGCGGCGTCGAGCGTTGCAGCTACTGGCGGAGGCTGAGGCGTCTTTCCAGACCTGCGGCGCCGAGTTTCTTCGTCAGCAGGTTGCCGCGAGGAAAGCAGAAGTCGCGGCGGCTTCTGTCACCCCGAAGCCCGCGTACCCAGACGGCCTCTCGGCACGCCAGCTGCAGGTGCTGCGTCTCATCGCCGAGGGCAAGACGACGCGTGAGATCGCGGACGAGCTCGTACTCAGCGTCCGCACCGTGGAGCGCCATGTTGCGGACGTCTACGTAAAGATCGGCGCGCGCAACCGCGCCGAAGCCACGGCATACGCCCTTAACAGACTCACGGCTTCCTAACCTTGGCGGAGTTTACCCAGACTCACCAAAAACCGCTGCGTCAAACCTGAGTGGTTTTGCGGAAGTCCTGCATCCTTCTGAACTCTAACTTCAAATCGCGGTGCCAGGTTCTTTCAATCCGGCGCCGCCGCGCTGGCGAAGCCGGCCGCAGTCCCCTTGTTCGGACGGCGGCCGGCACGTCGGGCGGTGGCCCGTGGCGAAAGCACGCGGCGGACAAGACCGCGAATCCAGCCAAGAAAGGAACTTCAGAGGAGATTCCCATGAGAAAAGGACTATTCGCAACAGCACTGCTTCTGCTCGCCATTGCCGCCGCGTCTACGGGGCAGGCGAGCGCAGCAGACCCAATTCGCGTCCCGTTCGAATCCAAATTCTCCGTGACTGGCGCCAGCCCGACCCAGTACGACCTGGTTCAGGCGGTGGTCGATCTCGCGCCCGGCGCCTCGACTCCCGTGCACATGCATGGCGGGCCCGAATACGTGACCGTCCTCGAGGGCCAGGTCACCGTCCGTACGGGCGGCGTCGAGACTGTCTATGGACCCGGCCAGACCTTCGTGATGGCACAGAGCATCTTCATGTCCTACAGCAACAAGGGGAGCGTCAAGGCGCAGTTCCTTGCGTCCTTCCTGCTAAGCCCCGGCGCCACATTCCAGATTAACGACCCGAACTCGCCGGCTCCCACTCTAGGGCCCAAGTCAGTGTCCTCTCGCACAACCACAACCAGTTTGCCGGCGAAGTTCGATCTCGTTCAGCAGATCTGGGACTGGGACCCGGGCGCGAATAGCGGCCTGCACGTCATGAACCACCCTCATCTCTTCACGATGATCGAGGGTGAAAACACCATCCGTTACCAGGATGGCGGTGTGCAGAAATACACGGCTGGCCAACAGGCGGTCATGACCGCCGGCCGCGCCGGCACGATGGAGAACTCTGGCAGCGGCAACAACCGCTTCGCGATTACCTGGCTTGTAGGGTCGTCCTCGCCGCTCTTCTCGCCTGTGGCCACGGCTGGGGCGATTACCCCGCCCAACACCGGCGACGGCGGCCTCCTCGGCGGGCAGCGCAATCTCGCGCCGTTCGGCCTGGTGGCCGGCGCCCTCACCGGCCTGGCACTCCTCGCGTCGCGAAGGCGGTCGGGGTCAACGTCACGCTAGCAATTAGCAACTAGTCTGCGTGCGGCCTCCTGGTACCAGGAGGCCGCACGCATCTTCAAACCGCCTCGCTGCTCGCCGTCAGCGAGAAGAGGCGACCTCCCGCTCTAACAGACTCCGTCGTAGACACGATGATGGCGCCACAATGACAGAGTGAGACGCTCTCAGGCCACGTCCCTGGCCGCACCGCCGTCTGCGCCAGCGTGAACCCCCAAGCCTGAGAGCACCCCGGCCACGATCAGTCCATCCGGCCCTCGCTACGCGGGCCGATAGCCTCTGACACCGCGCGCGCCTCCCACCGAGACTGATTTCGACAACGCGGACAGACCGCGAATCCCATTCAAGAGGTGCATTCGTGACCAACCAAGAAGCCGCTGAAAAGACCACCAAGGAAGTAGCGCCAGCGCCGAGACGAGACCTTTTCGGCTTCAGCGATATGCGTCAGGAAATGGACAGGCTCTGGGAAGCCATGACGGGACGCCGTACCGGCCCCCTCGGCGCCCTCAGCCGATTCCAGCAGCCGGCCGTTGACGTCTTCGAGAAGGACGGTCAGCTGCACGTCCGCGCCGAAGTCCCCGGCATGACCGAGAAGGACATCAACATCGAGGTCAGCGAGGACGGACTGGTAATCAGCGGCGAGAAGAAGGAGGAGAAGGAGGTCAAGGAAGAAAACTACTACCGCTCAGAGCGCAGCTACGGTAAGTTCACGCGCCGCTTCGCCTTACCCCGGACCGCCGACGCCGACAAGGCCACCGCGCGGTTCAAGGATGGCGTGCTCGAGATCGACATTCCTCTCAGCGGCGGCCCCACAGCCCGCAAGATCGAGATCAAGACCTGATCGACGGCCCGACGAGTCGCGTGGGCTGACGCTGGCGCTCTGGCCTCCATACCGGCCCAAACGGCCGCAGGCGTCGTCTACGGCAGCGTCTCTCACGTCGCCATCGCAGCCTCGATCTTGTCCGCGTCAGCGCTGCGCAACTCCGTGATCTGGACCGCGCAAAAGTCACTTTCGGCCTTTGACAGCTTCCCGTCGTAGACGCGATGATTGCGCCGCAATGGCAGCACGAGAGGGTCGCACGCCAGCATCCCAACGCACGCCCTTCGTCGGTCGTGAGCGTGAGTTCGCCGCCTTCAACGCACGCCTCGCTGCCGCCGGCAAAGGTGAAGGCGGCGTCCTTTTCATCTCCGGTGAGCCTGGCGTGGGCAAGTCCCGCCTGCTTGGCGAATTCGCCCGCGCTGCCCGCAACAGCGGCTGGCTGGTCCTCGCCGGGCGTGCCTACGACACCGAAGGCATGCCTCCCTACCTCCCCTTCGTTGAAGCCATCCGCCAATACATCCTCGCGGTCGACGACGCAGATGCGACCACCCTCCTGTCAGAGGCACCGGAGATTACCATCCTGTTGCCCGAGCTCCACTCTCGACTGGGCGGCACGACCCGTCCACCTTCCCAGGGGCCTGAGGCTGACAGATACCGCCTCTTCGAGACGGTATCTGACTTCTTTCTCGCCATTTCCCGGAGGAGCGAAGCTTCGGGCCTTCTGCTTTGCCTGGACGACCTGCATTGGGCGGACAAGTCCACCGTGCTCCTCTTCCAGCACCTGGCACGCAAGCTCGGCGGCGGTGCCAGCCTGCTGGTCGCCGGCTCATATCGGACGGAGGAGGTGGATCCGGCACGGCCGCTGTTCGATGTGCTCGCTGAACTGACGCGAGACCGCCTCGATCAACGGCTCGCCCTCAACCGTCTTTCGCTTGCTGACACAACAAGTCTGATCGAAGCGCTGATCGGTGTGCCGCCTGCGGAAACGGTCGCGGAGGCGATCCACAAGCGAACCGCGGGCAACCCGTTCTTCGTGGAGGAGGTCGTCCGGCAAATGAGCTCGGAGGACCGTGATTTCGCAGATCCCCGAGTTGCTGAAGCGGAGTGGGACACGCCCGAGAGCATCCGGCCGGTGATCGGGAAGCGGCTCTCGCGCCTCAGTCGAGATACGAATGCCTTGCTTCAGGCGGCCGCGGTCCTGGGAGATGGCTTCAGCGTCCAACAATGCCAGGCCATGATCCGCCTGGCCGAGCCGTCCCTGACCGCTTCGTTCGAGGAAGCGTCTTCTGCAGGCATGATTCGGGAAGGCGGGTCGAGTTACAGCTTCGCCCACCCGCTCATTCAGCGCGTCATATACGACGGGCTGAGCCTGCCGCGGCGGCAGAGCCTGCACCTCCTGGCGGCGGAGACGATCGAGACACAGGCGGCGGGGAGCCTGGATCAGCACCTGGCGGCGTTAGCACATCACTTCAGTGAGGCGGGACCCGGCACTGATACAGAGAAGTCTCTGGACTACGCTGCGCGCGCCGGCGACCGCGCTATGGCGGCGTTTGCTTACGAGGAAGCGGTCCGTCTTTACGAATTGGCTCTAAAGGCGCTGGAGCAGAAGCCAGCCGGTGCTGAGAAGCAGTTGCTGGAGCCTGAGCTTCACGTCAAGCGCGGCGAGGCGCTTATCAGCCTGGGCCAGTGGGAAGGAGCCCGGCCTGATTTGGCAGCTGCCGTCGAAGGCCTGTCCGGGATAAGACGCGCCGAAGGCCTGATCCGTTTGGGTCAGGCCTGTCTGCTGCAGTTCTTCGATATCCCCGGAGCGCGTCGCTACGGCAGCTTGGCCGCCGAGCTTTCCGGGCAGCTCGGACGGAAAGATCTGGAAGCAGCAGCCCTCGGTGTCCTCGCCCAAGCGGAGATGCTGGGCGGCCACCTCAAGGCAAGTGTTTCGCGCTATGAAAGCGCCTATTCCTCGGAAGCCCTCCGCTCCCCTCTTGCCAGACAGTCGTTCGTCAACTTTCCAATCGTCCTCTATCTGACGGCGCAGCACGAGGCTGCTGCGAGCCGCGCCCTGGAGGCCCTGGAGGCCGCGCGTCTGGCTCACGACAGTCTCAATGTGGTCGTCCAGCTTTCGCACCTCGGGCTGTCGCTGGCCGCCGGCGGCCGTTACGAGGAGGGATTGGCGGCCTTCGAGCAAGCACGCGAAGAGGCTCGCGCCCGCCCGATACCCAACGTAAGGCAGTTTCTCTCCCGTGCCATATCGATGTCGGCAGGTGTGCATCTGGAGGCGTTCGACCTGGCCGGCGCCGAAAGCCTGGCCGAGGAAGCGCGGGAGCTCGGGCGCTCCACCAAATTCCCGCCAGCGGTCACCAGCGAGGCCTTAGACCTCCTCTTCATTTGCGCCCGCCGGCAGGAACCGGGGAGTGCCGAGCCTTTCGTCACGGAGGTCGAGGCAGCCCTGCCGCACGCCACGGGAGCACATTACTTTCAGTGGAAGGTGCGCTTTGCCACGGCTCAGGCTGAGTTAGCGCTGGCGCGGGCCGACTGGCGGGAGGCGATACGCTGGGCCGAGGAGGCCCTGGATCAGAATAAGTCGCTAGGCCGGCCTAAGTACGAGGCTCTGGCTCTGACCGCAGGTGGCCGGGCCCTCCTTGGCCTGGGCCGCAAGCGGGACGCAATCGCCGAACTCCATGCCGCTGTCGAGGTCGCGAGGCCGTTAGGCGCCCCAGCGACGTTCCTGCGGGCGGCCGCATCGCTCCTCGCCGTCGAGCCGGACGCTGGTCTCGCCGCCGACGCCCGTCACGCCGCGGATCGGATACTCTCCAGCTTGCCGGCGGAGATGCGGTCGAATTTCGAGGCAGCGGAGCCCGTGCAGCTCGTCTACCGGCTTACGGGCATGGGAGAGGCGCACGCGCCCCCGAAGCCGGTCTACCCGGCCGGCCTCTCCGAGCGCGAGTTCGAGGTCTTGGGCCTCATTGCGGCGGGCAGCAGCAACCGCGAGATCGCGGAGCAACTCGTGCTCAGCGTCCGCACGGTGGAGCGTCACATCACCAACATCTACGCCAAGATCGGCGCACGCGGCAAAGCCGACGCCACCGCCTTTGCTCTGCGTAACTCCCTGAACTAGCTTCTCCGGCTAGCGACCTGGCCTCCGCCTGCTTTGACAAGCTCCGTCGTAGACGCGATGATGGCGCCGCAATGGCGCAACACGAGGCTCGGACACCAGCGTCCCAACGCACTCCCTTCGTCGGTCGGGAGCGTGAGTTCGCCGCCTTCAACGAACGCCTCGCTGCCGCCGGCAAAGGTGAAGGCGGCGTCCTTTTCATCTCTGGCGAGCCTGGCGTAGGCAAGTCCCGCCTGCTTGTTGAGTTCGCCCGCAGTGCCCGCAACAACGGCTGGCTGGTCCTCGCAGGACGAGCCAGAGACGCAGAGGGTATGCCGCCCTACCTGCCCTTCGCCGAGGCAATCGCGGAATACCTTGGCGAAGCGCGCGATCTCGTCCTGCACAGGCTTCTGGAGAGCACGCCGGATGGCGACCTGTTGATCCCCGATCAGGACCGGGCGCGCTCCAACCCTCTCGCGGTGCAGCCCGGTCCCGGCCCGGAGTTGGAGCGTTACCGTCTCTTCGAGACCACTTCAAGGTTCCTTCTTGGTCTCGCCAACAGCGCCGAGTCTCGCGGGCTTCTGCTCTGCCTGGACGACCTCCATTTGGCCGACAGGTCCACGCTGCTGCTCTTCCGTTACCTTGCGCGCAAGCTCCCCGGCGCTCCCGTGCTGATCGCCGCAACCTACCTTCCAACCGAATTAAACGATGCTCATCCTCTCTCAGTCGCCCTTGCGGAGCTAACCCGCGATCGGTTGCAGCAGACGATCGCCCTGGAACCTCTCTCTGCGTCGGAGGCCGCCTCGCTCATCGGCCAGCTCTCGCATAGTCGCGCCGACCCCGTGGTAGTGGACGCAATTCAGGCAAGGACGGGAGGAAACCCCTTCTACCTTGAGGAAGTTGTCAGTCAGCTACAGGCCGAGGGGCGGGACCTTGCCGACGCCGGTCTTGCAGCCACCGAGGACTGGGGCATTCCACAAGGCGTACGTCAGGTGATCGGTCAGCGCCTTGCGCGTCTTCGTCCCGCGACCAGGGAGGCGTTGCAGGCAGCTGCAGTCATCGGCGAGTCCGTCGCCTTCGACGTCCTTGCTGATACGAGCGGGCTTGAGCCGCAGACGCTGATAGAGGCGGTTGAAGAGGCGGCGCAATCAGGGGTGATCCGGGCAGATGCAGAGAACTACGAGTTCGTTCATGCCCTCATTCGTCAGACGCTGTACGACGAACTGAGCCTGCCACGGCGGCGCCGGCTCCATGCTCGCATCGCCGAAGCCATGGAGTCTCTTACGAAGTCAGGCGCCGGCCTCGCGGTCGAAGCCATCGGCTATCACTGGCGCCAGGGCGGTCATCCCGAGCGTGCCCTCGAACATCTGCTGCAGGCCGGCGAATCCGCCATCTCCCTCATGGCGTGGGAGGAATCGACGCGGCACTGGGAGGCCGCGCTGGAATGCATGGACCAGACCCACGAACCAGCGGTCCGGCGCGCCCGCCTGCTCGAGGGTCTCGGCGACCTTTATTTCCTGAGCCTTGACTCCCGGCGATCCGTTGAAGCTTATGAGCGTGCCAGCGCCGTCTACGAGGCCAGCGGCGACCCGATCAGCGCCGCGAGGGCACGCACGCGCGCCGGCAGTACTCTGGCGTTTCCACTGCTGGGCTCAAACTACGCTGCCGCCCTGGGCCATCTGTCGACGGCCGAGAAGGTCCTCTCCGATCAGCCGGACAGCCTGGAACTCGGGGAGCTGTATGCCGGGATCGCTCACGCCGAATCGCACGTCCTCGGCCGCGGTCCAGAAGGCATGCTCGCTCCCCTTGGCCGGCTTCAATCCATCGCCGAGAAGCTCGACAACAACGCCCTCCGCGTCCTGGCCCTTTCGATTCAGGGTCATTTCCTCGGCCAGCAGGGTCGCCTCGCCGAGGGCCTGGCTCTCGAGGAGTCGGCCTGCGCAGCGGCGGCTGCCCTGGAGGACGCGGCGGTCAACCAGTGGCCGCAACGCTGGCACGAATATCTTCTGGCACGTAGCGCCAGCGAGCAGCCGCTGGCAGCACCGGACACCGGCACCTACCAGGCCGCGAGGCCGCTCGGCCACCCTCTCATGGAAACCTGGACAACCAACTGCTGCGGCCTCCAGAGCCTGGAGTTGCTCGACCCCGTGCGGGCAAGGGCCAAGCATGAGCGTCTGACGGACGGACGCGGCCGGTTCCGCTCGTTCCAGCTACCCGAGGAGATGTATCTGAACGGCGATAGGACGGCTCTCGAGGAGCTTGTCCAGGGTCGCACACTACCAATGACCAGTGCAGCGGCCACGGGCCGGGCGATGCTGGCCTGGTATGAGGGCGAATGGGGCGACATTGAGAACGCCACCAAGCAATCGAGCGCACGAGTCCGCTCCGTAGGCAGCAGCGGCTTGACCGTGAGCTACGAGCGCCGGCTGATCCGCATCTATCGCCTCACCGGCGACAAGAAATCGGCGGAGGCGTCCGCCCAAGAGTGCCTGGAAATCGCGCAGGGCAGCGGCTCCGTGAAGTACGAGTTTGCCTCTCGGGCGGAGCTGGCCCTCCTCTGTGCCGAGGCCGGCCGGATGCCGGAAGCAGAGGCGCACCTTGCCCGCTGCCGTGAGATCCTCGCCGCGGGCGAAGACTGGCGCGGCCTCGGCGGACGCCTGCAACTGGCCGAAGCGGTGCTCGCCGCAGGACGCGGCAAAAACGAAGAAGCGGCGGCTCACTTCGAGCGCGCCCTCGACGTCTTTCGCAACCTCTCCCTGCCCTGGGACGAAGCGGAGACCTTCGAGGTCTGGGCTCGCAGCTGTCGCAGCTTCCTTCGCGGCCGCAGCCGTCGCTCGTTCACCGCCGAAAAGCTCCATAACGCCCGTGAGATCTGCGAACGCATCGGCGCCGGCCTGCCCTGGCTTGAGCGTCTGGACGCGCTCGAGTCGCGTCTCGCAGGAGAACGCCCAGCCGGCGCAGCCTCCGACCTCCCTGACGGCCTCTCTGAACGCGAGGTCGAGGTCCTGCGCCTCATCGCCGCCGGCAGCAGCAACCGCGAGATCGCGGGGCAGCTCGTGCTCAGCGTCCGCACCGTCGAGCGCCACATCACCAACATCTACGCCAAGATCGGCGCCCGCGGCAAAGCGGACGCCACCGCCTACGCTCTGCGTAACTCCCTGAACTAGCTTCCCAAGCCTCCATCCGCTACGTGTTCTCCGCCAAAACGCGCGCTAGGCCCCTTCACGCGCGCCACAAGGTTGCGTGGTTTCTCGGACGAATCGCGCCCTCAAACAACCCAATGTTCACTGCGCCGGCCGATTCGCCGGACGGGACGGCCCAGGGCTTACTCACCCGGCGGGTCGCCGGCCCGAGGACACGTCAGGAGGCGCCGATGCAGCAGACGACTCGGAACTAAAACCTCAACTTCTGATTCAACCAGGAAAGGAACTTCAAAGGAAACTCCAATGAAAAAGGCACTCTTAGTAGGACTTCTGCTCCTCATCGCGGCAGCAGGCTCCGTAAACACCGTAACCGCCGCCCCCGCCCAGACTGTGCGTTTCACGTCTTCGATTCCCAACGTGCAGCTGCCGGGCCGCTACTACGACCTCAACCAGAACATCGGCGACTTCGCTCCCGGCGCCGGGCTGCCGCTGCAGTCCTGCGGCTGCGACATCTACTTCTCCGTGATCGAAGGCGAGATGACCGTCACGATCGGCGACAAGACTGACGTCTATGCCGCCGGCAAGAGCGGCTCCATCCCGGCCGGAATCATCAGCCAGACGATCAACAAGGGAGCCGCGAAAGCGCGTGTCTATTACACAATGCTCAAGCTCGCGGACGGCACCGACAACTGGCGCTTCACCCCTGCCTCCGGTGGCACAACGCCGTCGGTCATGCCCAGCTTCAGCGGTTGGTCCACGGCGTTTGGGCTTCACGCCGACGTCGACAAGGTGACGCTGATCCAGATGATGTCCGACTGGGACCCGGGTTTCAAGACGCCGTTGCACGTCATGAACTTCGAGCACGTCTTCTCCGTCCTCGAGGGCGAAAACACCTTCCGCTATCAGGATGGCGGCGTGGACAAGTATGTGGCTGGCCAGAAAGCCGTCATGACCATGGGCCGGCCTGGCTCGATGGAAAACTCGGGCACGGCCAACAACCGCATGGCCATTAGTTGGGTGATAACTTCGTCGGCCTCGCCCGTCACGCCGGTAGCCACAGCGGGGGCGATTTCGCCGCCGAACACCGGTGACGCCGGCCTCGCATCGGAAAGCGGAGCCGCCTTCCCCGCCGGCGAATTCGCGGCGCTTATTTTCGGCGCCACGGCCGCAGGGCTGCTTCTGCTTGCAGCACGCCCTCGACGTGGGTCTGCGCGTCACGGCTAACAAGAGTGAGCGGAGAGGCTGCCGGCTGGCAACCTCTCCGCTCCTCCCTACTTACACGCAGGGTGGCTGGACTATGAAACGGTTTGTCGCCAGTGCAGCCGTGGTCTTTCTCTCAGCGGTGGTCACAACTCTGTCGATCTCGGCCTGCCGCGAAGGTTCCCAGGACGCTCCGTCCATCACGCTCGCGCCAACCTCTACTTCTACGACGCTCCCCTTCGCTCCCGTCGCGGCGAACGTCGCTAACACTCCGACTCCAGCACCATCACCTCCAGCAGAGCCAGATCCGACCGCCACAACCCCTCCCTCACAACCAGCGCCATCTCGCGATCTTTCCCTGACCCAGCAGGCCGGCCAACTTCAGGTAACGCTGCTGGTCTCGCCAGGTCATGCGGGGTACAACGAAATCAGCCTCTACTTCTTCGATCCCGCCGGCGTCTGGATCGGCGTCCAGACCGTGGAGATTCGCATGACGTTCCTGGACGTCAGCGCCGGTACGGCCGTCGAGGCCGTGTCACCGCTTCACCCAGGCCACGCCTTCATCGCCGGTGACTACCTGCGTCACGGCGGACGCTGGCGAATCGAAGCCGTGTTCAAGGGCCCGAGCCTCGACCACGAGCAGGCCACATTTCAGTTGGCGGTTCCGTGATCCTGACACGCCGTTCGCACGGAGTTGTCACGCGAGGCTTCGATTAAACCGCCGCCGGCGTCGTCTGCGCCAGCGTCTCCCACGTCGCCATCACGGCTTCGATCTTGTCCGCATCAGCGCTGAGGCCTGGCTCCGTCGGGATGTAGCGCGCTACCGGCGATCGCTGAGCCGCCTGCACCGATGCGGATGTCCCGCTCGTCGAAGGTGCTGGGCGGTGCCTGAACGCCTCGATTGGCAGCTCGATGCACCGATTCGACGCCTCGTCGCGGAAGATGTTCAGCGTCGGTTCCTGACCCTGCAGCACGCGCTCGACTTGCTCCAGGAGCTGCTTGCGGAACAGGATCACGCCTTTGTCAGACTCACCCAGCTTCTCCCGGTGGCGCAGTGCGATCTCGCCCTGGTTCACCCACATCATGTAGTCCTGCATGAAGAACACACCGATGTCGCGAAAGTTGCCATCGGCGTCGAACAGCTCGATCTTGCGGGCCGGCACCATCTCCTGGACGGGCGCTGTCGTCCCCGGCGCCGCCTGCCACGTGTGCACCGTGAAATGCAGCGTGTGCTTGTCGTCCATCGGCACTCGGAACTGCATCTGGTTCTGTAGCGGGTTGCCGGAGAGCAAGACGTTCGGGAACAGCATAGGGTGGCCCACCTTCCAAGGGTCGCTGTCTTCCGTTTGTCCCACCGTCAGCCGGCGCTTGATCATCCCGTGCTCGAAAACGTCGAAGCCAACCCTGAGGTGTTGCGGCTCGTGCCCAAGCTTTGGCTCCTCGTCCTTGAGCAGCGACCGATAGTAGCCACCGCCGTACTGGTGCAGCCACTCCGTGTGCACCGGGTCCAGCGTGTTCTCCTGGCACTGCAGCCAGCTGCACGGCAGCACCACCACACCGATGTCCCGCACGCAGTTCTCCCAGACCAGGGGCGCCCAGCGCGGCAGCAGCGGCGCGGGAGCCGGGCCCATGTAGGCCCAGATCAGCCCTGCCAGCTCCTGCACCGGGTAGGCAGGCAACGTGCACTTGTCCTTGAATCGATCCTCCGGGTGCGTAGTGTCCTCGTACGGCTGCTCGATGCAGGCGCCCGTCGCGTCGTACTTCCAGCCGTGGTACACGCAACGGATCCCATCCTCCTCAACGATGCCGTACGCCAGCTTCGCCCTTCGATGCGCGCAATTCGCCGCCACCAGCCCCAGCTGCCCGGACCGGTCTCGATAGACCACAAGCTCCTCGCCGAGGATACGCAGCTCCTGCGTCCGGAACTTGCTCCCCGCCAGGTCGGCCACGGCGCATACCGGCTGCCAGTAGCGCCGCATCAGGTCGCCCATCGGCGCCCCCGGCCCAACCTCCGTCAACAGCTTGTTGTCTTCGATACTCAGCATCTGCCTACTCCTCGCAGGATCTAACCCGACTACCTGCGCCCCTTTAGCAGGGGTATGGGGTGTCCCCCATCTTCAATGCCCTGTCTTCGATACTCAGCATCTGCGTTCTCCGCCTGTCATTGCGAGCCATCGCCGCAGCGAGGCGAAGCAATCTCGGTTTCTGGCGCCCCATCAGCGGGGGCTTGGGGCAGAGCCCCCATCTTCAATGCCCTGTCTTCGATACTCAGCATCTGCGTTCTCCACCTGTCATTGCGAGCCATCGCCGCAGCGAGGCGAAGCAATCTCGGTTTCTGGCGC
>CAZNHI010000026.1:0-12839 GCA_964572535.1 uncultured Dehalococcoidia bacterium | reverse complement strand
GTAGACGAATCCGCGCGCCGTCAGGTCCGCGAGGCGCTGGACGAGACGCTATTCGTCGAAGCCAGCGCCGGCACCGGCAAGACCGCCGCGCTCGTCGATCGCTACCTGGCTCTGGTGCTTGCGGGGCGGCCGGTTGAGCGCATCGTCGCCATCACCTTCACCGACAAGGCCGCCGCCGAGCTGCGCGACCGTGTGCGACAGGGCCTCGAGGCGCGACAGGCTACAGAGACTGACGCGCACCTCAGCGACCTGATCTCGACCGCCCTGGCGGGCCTCGATCGCGCCCAGATTTCGACCATCCACGCCTTCTGCCAGGCGCTGCTACGCTTCTTCGCCGTGCGCGCCGGCATCGACCCAGCCTTCGAGGTTCAGGACGAGGTCGCCTCCCAGCGCCGCTTCGAGGAACGTTGGCGCACCTACCTCGACTCCCTCGGCTTGATGCCGGACGCCGTCCAGAGGGTCGGGCGCCTGCTTGACCTGAGCATGCTGCCGCGCTATTTGCAGGAGTTGGCGCAGGCTCTCTGGCAGCGCGGCGAGCTGGCGGAGCGTCTCTCGCAGGAGCCCTTGCACGCCCCGCCGGCTCAGTGGCCTGACCTTGCGGCGCTGCGTGAAGACCTGATCTCGATCCCCATGGCCACTGTTCCTGAGGACGACCGCCTGCGACAGCGCATCGAGGGCCTGCAGACGGTCCTCAGCGACCTGATCGCCGCGGGGGACGAGCGCGACGCGCGCCTGGTTAGCGCCGCCTCCGGCCTCAGCCCCCGTCTAGGTACCACCGGCAACGCTGCCAACTGGAAGGGATCGCTACCGATCAAGGATGCCCGCGAAATCGCCATTGCTGTCGTTCAGACGCTGCAGCGCACCCTCTCTGAGCTCCGCTCCGAAGCTCTGGCGGACGTCCTACCCCTTGTGGTCGACTTCGTCACCGGCGAAGCCCGGGAGCGCGGGCGTGACGGCGCCCTCATGTTCGACGACCTCATTCTCAAGACACGCAATGTCCTGCGCGACCAGGCCTCCGCTCGCCACGCGATCCGAGAGCGCTACGACACGCTGCTGATCGATGAGTTCCAGGACACCGACCCGCTGCAGGCCGGGATCGCGCTCTACTTCGCCACGGACTCCGCCACCGGTAAGCCGGAGCCGGGGCGCCTCTTCCTGGTCGGGGACCCCAAACAGTCGATCTACCGCTTCCGCCGCGCAGACATGGCGATGTACGCAAAGACCGCCGCAGATCTGCAGGCTGCCGGCGCCCGCCGCGTCGACCTCTCGCTCAACCGCCGCTCCCAGCCCGGCGTCATCGATTGGGTGAACCACGTCTTCGAGCGGGCCATGCACCCCCTGAACGACGCGGAGGTCCAGCCCGCTTACCACCCGCTGGCAGCCCAACGAGACGGTGGCCTCGGCGGTCCGGCAGTCTCCTGGTTCGGCGAGGCGATAGACGCCGCGGCTCCCCTGGTACGCCAGCTGGAGGCGGGACGCATCGCTGCACACTGCCGTGAGGTCGTGCGCCAGGGCTGGCAGGTCTACGACCGCGCTAGCGCAGCCCCACGCCCCGCGCGCTACCGCGATATCGCCGTGCTGCTGCCCGCCCGCACCATTCTCCAGCCCCTCGAACGCGCTCTCTCGTCGGAGGGCATCCCCTATCGCGTCGAGGGCGGCAGCCTGGTGTACGCCACGCAGGAGGTGCGCGATCTGATCAACTGCCTCACCGCCATCGACGACCCCAGCGACGACGTGGCGGTTGTCGCGGCTCTGCGCAGTCCTGCCTACGCTTGCTCCGACGTCGAAATTGCCTCTTACAAGCTGCACCAGCTCGGCAGCTTCAACTATCTGCGCCCCGATCTCGACACCTTCGAGGGCCGCGTCGCTGCCGCCTTACGCGATCTGCGCGACTGGCACCGGCTGCGAGGCGGCCTCTCGCTTGCCTCCCTGGCTGAACGCTTTATCAACCAGTCCCGACTCGTCGAGATCGGCATGCTGGAGGCCGGCAATCGTAACGCCTTCCGCCGCGCCCGTTTTCTGGTCGAGCAGGCGCGCGCTTTCGAAGCCTTCGGTCCCGAAAGCCTGCGCTCCTTCGTCGAATCTCTCGAAGCCAACGTCGACGAAGCGATTCTCGACCAGGAGGGCGCCGGCCTCGACGATGATGAGGACGCAGTCCGGGTGCTGACCATCCACGCTGCTAAGGGCCTGGAGTTCCCCATCGTTTTCCTGGCTGGGCTCGGCGCCCCGCCGCGCAATCAGCCGCCGATCTTCGGCCACGACCCGGGCGATGGACGCATCGCGGTGCAGGCCGGGCGCGCTACGGTGCGCTTCAATCTCGGCCCCGTCGAGGATGTTCTGCGCCACGAGCAGGCCCACGAGACCGCAGAGCGCGACCGCCTGCTCTACGTAGGCGCGACCCGTGCCCGCGACCACCTCATCGTCTCGCTGTTCCACAGGCAGAACACCTCGAACACGGCGGCCGCCCGTCTGCTGCAACACGGCGCCCATGACCTCGCCGAGCCGTTGGCGGCGGTGAGCGTCACCCCACAGCGGGCCGCGGCGCCCTTTGAGGGGCTGGCGGTCGACCCCGCCGAAGAAGACGGCTTCGACCAGCGCAGGACGCAGCTCGTCGAAGCCGCTCACAGCCTGCGCTTCACCAGCGCCACCGCGCTGGGTCGCGAAGCCGTGCCGGAGGAGGACAAGGACGAGCGTGGGGACGAAAGCGAGCCGTGGTCCCGCGGACGCGCCGGCACCCACCTTGGCCGTGCCGTCCATGCTGCGCTCCAAAGCCTGCCCTGGGACGCTGACGACGCCGCCATCCACGCCGTAGCGCGCGCCCAGACAGTCGCGGAAGCCATCCCCAGCCGCACAGACGAGGCCGCGCGATTGATCCGCGTCGCGCTCGCCTCAGACGCCGCCCGACGCGCCCGCGACGCCCCCCGGGCCTTGCGCGAGGTGCCGTTCGCCTTCCGGCAGGATGGGTTCCTCGTCGAAGGCTTCGTTGACCTGGTCATCGAGCACGAGGACGGTCTCGAGATCGTTGACTGGAAGACGGACGCCGTGCCGCCGGAAGCCATCCCGGAGCGCCTGCAGCGCTACAAGACGCAGGCCGGGCTCTACGTGCTCGGCTTGGAGCGGGCGCTCGAAGCAACAGGCCAAAAAATCACGCGAGTCACCTACGTCTTCGTTGCCCCCAACCGCGAGGAGTCAATCGGAGAGCCTGCAGCCCTCGCGGCGGCCGCCCTGCAGCGCCTGCGCGACGAGGCCGCTACAGCAGTCTGAGCTCAGGGAAGTACGTCGCGTAGAATCCACGGTCGCGCGTCAGAAGCCGGTCTGCGTGAAACAGCGCGTGTGCCCCGATCATGAGGTCTGCAACCAGATGCTGGCGGGGCCTCAGTTCTCGGCCACAATTCGCACACTTCAAGTCCTGATGGGAGCCGCACTCGGGGCAGATCAGAGATGAGCGGCGGCGGCGGGTATATTCACGCCACGCATTGCCAGCGGCGACCAGTGCGGGTGTCCTTGACGGCTCCAATCGTACCCTCGTTCCTTCGAGGAAAGCATTGAGTCTTTGCATCTCGCCGAAGTACCCGGACAGTTCCGCATAGACCACCTCGCTGACAATCAAGCCTTCGGAGCGCGCTGCTTCCGCGAGGGCAAGGCGGGACGACTCTTGATGGGGCGTTCCGGGGAAGAGAACGTCGATGAGGACGTTGGTGTCGACAGCCGTCGTCACCGGCCGCGCATCTCCTCGATCATCTCGTCAACGTCGTAGCCTTCCCACTCCTTTAGATACCCAACCCATTCGTCAAACACAGACTCCGTGATCACTCTTTGTAGCCGGTAACTGCCGTTGTCACGCACAAATTCGATCTCGTCCCCCGGGCGCAGTCCCATTTGGTCGCGCACGTCCTTCGGGATCGTCACTTGACCCTTGCTCGTTATCTTCGTCGTACGCTTTGCCATCGTCCTACCTAAATTCCTTACATTACTGTAAGGACAATATTCCTTACTTTAGAGTAAGGCGCATCGGTAAGGATGTCTACTTCTCGATTGCCCCGGCGCACGCCGCCACTGTCGCCCGCGCAGACTCCAGCCCTGGCCGGGCGCCTACCACGCGCACGACTGCCACGTCCAGGCCCGCGGCGACGCTCTTGAACCCTGCCGCCGCCCCTGCCGCCTGGCCGTAGTAGCCCACCTTGCGCAGCATGGCCTCCGGGAAGGCGTCGACGATCTCCTCCTGCGGCGCCTTGGCCCGGCGCAGGTCGTCTATACGACGCAGGTCGTCCGCGAAGCCCATGCGCTCGAAGTGCGCGCGGTAGCTACGCGGCGGCGCGTCCAGCTGACCCAGCGCGTAGCCCATCATCGAGCGCGTGAAGGCGCGACGGGCCAGCGTTTCGTCCTCGTCCACGCAGACGCGGATGTACTCCATGATCGTCACCTCGGCAGGGTCGCGCCCCGCGGCGCGCGCCGCCTCCGCGACCACCTCCCGACTCGACGCCACCGTCTCGGCGGAGCTCCAGTTGAGGCATATACCATCCGCCAGCTCACCACCCAACGCCAGCATCCTGGGGCCCAGGGCGCCCAGGTAGACGGGCGTGCGCGGCGGGGGGTCGATGCTCAACCGCCCGCCGTGCAGCGCCACCGAGGAACCCTCGTAGTCGATCGCCTCGCCGCGCACCAGAGCGCGAATCGTCGTCAGATAGTCGCGCATCAGCCCCAGCGCGGAGGAGCCCCTGACGTTCCAGGTCCGGCGGTAACCGGGCACGTCCATCTGGCCGCTGCCGATGCCCAGGATGAAGCGCCCATCCGTCAGCTTGCTCAGCGTCCCGGCGCTCATTGCGAAACCGATCGGCGTGCGCAGCGCCACCGGCGACACGCCGATGCCCGTCATCAGGCCGCCCGGCACCACGTCGCGTGTCGCCGCCCAGCGCAGCTGACACAGTTGAAACGAGTCCTCGCCCGAGCCCTCCGGCGTCCACACCTGTTTGTAGCCCAGCCGCGCCGCCTCCGCCGATAGCTGCCCCTGCTCGTCGTAGCTCAGCTGCAGCGTCCCGTCCAAACCGATTCCAATGTCCATTTCTGGTGCTCCCGTTTCTAGATCCCGTTCCTTCGCCTCCTCGCCGAGGGCCTGGTCGAAGGGTCAAGGGACACTCGCAATTAGCCGAACGACGCCAAGTGCTCGCCCTTTAGCGGGGGCTTGGGGGTGCCCCCCATGTTCATACAGTTCCGCGATTCTACGTCACACCGCCACCAGCCAGCCCGTTGCCAGAAAGACGCCGGCTGTGGATACGAATCGAAAGCCCCAGACGCCGGCCTCGCGACTGGAGGTTGTTGCGTAGAAGAACGCGATGAAGAGACACCAGACTCCGTACGGCACGAGCACCCACCCGGGGACACTCCCGTTCAAGCTCCGCGAGGCGTCATCTGCGTCCGACACGGCTATGGCGGCGAAGACCACGGCGGGTATGACCAGACAGATCACGATTAAGACCACCGACCATAGTCGCCCCAGACGCTGCGCCAGACCCCTTCGCCCCGCCGCGCCGTCCGCGTCGATGTCCGGGATGCAGTTAGCGATGTGTGCCGCCAGCGCCAGCGGCACGCCAATCGCGTACAGCCACAGGAAGTCCTCCTTGTACACGCCCAGCGCCGCCCAGACGTACGCCGGCAGCAACGCCAGCGCCAGCACGAACGGCGCCGCGCTGAACCGCGTGTCCTTCAGGCCAAGGTTGTAAGCCAGCCCGCACGCCGTCCCGCCGATCAGCAGGAGCAGTGGCGTCAGCGCCAGGAGCACCCCCGCCGCTAGCGAGCCCATCAGCACCACACCGACCGCCAACGGCACGCGCCGCGCCTCCACCAGCCGCGAGGGCAGCGGCTTCCACGGCTGGTGGATGGCGTCCGTCTCGCGGTCCAGATAGTCGTTGCTCCACCCGATCGCCAGCTGCGAAAACGCCATCGCAACCAGTGCCAGAGCCAGCCTCGCAGCGTCGGGCTTGCCGTCCGCGGACGCCAGGCCGATCAGCGCTGTCAGCGCCAGCACCAGCGTCAACGGGAACGGATGCGCCGCCGACAGCCAACCCCTGAACGCGGTCATTTGCTAGTTAGGATTCGGGTCCGGCGGATAAAGGTCAGGCTGCTCGCCGGATTCGGCCCAGTACGGCTCGTCGTCTCGGGTCAGGCGCGGCGCCATCAGCGCGCGCCACAGGTAGAGCACCGCCAGCGAGATCGCCGCCACGGCCAGCGAGTTACGCAGTCCCAACCAGGCCCCGTCGCGCAGGATCAGCATGATCTCCTTATCGACGGCGCTATCGAACATCGAGCCAGCGCCGCCCGCGACCAGCCACACGCTGAAGGCCGCCACCGCTGCACCAATCGCGCCCGCCAGCAATGGCATCATCGGCGATCGCCTGGACATGACCAGGCTCGCCAGCAGCCCTAGTGTCGCCAGGCCGGTGGCCATCGTCGCAATGCGCCAGAAGCCATGCGCCCCTGAGCCCAGCAGGGATACGGTCCAACGCACCGGCTCCGTCACCGGCAGGTGCGTACCGCCTGCTTCGTCCTGCAGCGTGCCGCGCCCCTCCTCGTACAGACGGCGGCCCATCGCCGCTCGCAGCAGGTCCCGTATCCCTTCATTGTCGGCCTCGAGCACGGCAGCCGATGGGAGCACAACGTCGACCGGCAGGTCGTCGATGAGCACGGACTCCTGCGGCCGGTCTTTGGCTAGGAGCTGTATGTCCTCGCGGTGGGACGGCACCCAGCGGTCCAGCTCCACCAGCGCCGCGGCCAGGCGCCCCAGCAGCTTCGTCGCGCCTTCTTCGCCGGTCACCTGGTAGCCCGCGAACGCGAGCAGGGTGACGGCCGCAAGCATCGCCGCCAGCAGACCGGTAAGCGAATCCCTCACTGCAGCCGCTGCACGCGCAGCCCGGAGAGCCTGTCGTGGAGCGTGCGCCGCTGCGGGTCGCTCAGCATGAACGCCAGCCCGGCGACCGGCGCCACGAAGCAAAGGAGCGCCATACTCCCAGCGATGATCACCATGAGTTCGTTCGTTGTCTTGGCCAGGAGGAGCCAGACCAGGAATAGCCACACCGCCGACATGATCGGGTGGAAGACCAGCGGGTTCAGCGCCAGCCAGTATGCAAGCAAAGACTTCACGCGCGGCTGTGACCCGTCTTCAGCGACGATGCTCAGACCCATGAGGTACTGCCCTACCGTCTGGCCGCGCTTGAGGCAGAGAAACAGGCTGCACAGCACCCAGGCCGGCAGGTTCGCCAGCAGCAGTGCAACCACCGCCCAGCCTTCGCCGTCGCTTATCTCTTCCCTACCTTGATCGCTATCGAGGAACAGCACCAGAGACGCCGCCACCAGGAAGACAATCGAGAAACAAAAAAGTACGACGCTGTCGATCAGGTAGGCGAGGATTCTCGCGCCCGCTCCGGCGTGGTCTGTGTCGTTGGCGTAACCGGTGCTCGCGTCCATCTCCACAGCGATCCCCGGGCCCACCAGCCTCTCCGCCATCGCCCCGCGATTATAGCATCGGCCCGCCTTGCGGCCCCTCCGGACGGGCCGTACGGTGAACGTGTGGTTACCGCAGGCGTCCCGCGCTTTCCCCGCTTCTCGCGGCGGTCCTGGGCCGCGGCGCTCTCCATCCTGCTCGTAGGGTGCTCCCTGGCCGGCGCCTGCAACCTCTACGCCACCCTGGACCTCAGACGCGGCCCCAACGACTACAACATCGCCGATTGGGAGCTGCGTCACATCCCCAACAAGTGGCTCTTCCTCCTCGGCCAGGCTTTCCACGGCGAACCTGTCATGGAGGAACAGGACGACACGCTGCTGTACTTCTTCAGCCTGACCAGCAAAATCAACGACCTCGAACGCCGGCTGAGCGAGGACGGGCGCACCACGGATGACAGCCTGGAGGCATACCGCCTCCTCGACTTGGCAGAGCTGCAACGCGACCTCATCGAAAACCAGGTTGAGGCGACCATCGAGACGCGCCTCACCAGCGTCGCCACCGCCGCTGGGCTCACGCGCACACAGCTCGACATCGTCTGGCCGCCCATCGACACCGAGTTCACACGCTCGCCCTACACGCTCGTCACCTCACCCCGCGACCGCATCGTGCTGCTCGACTCTTCCCTGCTACGCGAGGACCTCACGTTGCCTGAGGTCGAAGCCATCGAAGCCAAAGCAGAAACCCCCGGCGTCGTCTCGGCGCTAGCCTTCCCCACCGGCGGCATCGGCGCCTACCCCACGATCGTCGACTACCCCACCGAATACCGCCGCGCCCTCCAGATCGTGGCCCACGAGTGGACGCACAACTACCTCTTCTTCCGGCCCCTGGGTTTCAACTACTACGCCAGCAACGACCTGCGCACGATCAACGAGACGGTCGCGGACCTCGTCGGCAACGAGCTGGCGGAGGCCGTCATCGCCCGCTGGCCGCTGGCCGCCTCCGCGCCCTCAACCACGCCCGCACCGTCCACGCCAACCGGACCGCACTTCGACATTGGCGACGCGCTGCGCTCCCTGCGCGGCGAGGTCGACGCGCTCCTGCCTCAGGGACGCATCGCAGAGGCAGAGACACTGATGGAGCAACGGCGAGGGGAGTTCGCGGCGCGCGGGTACTACTTCCGCAAGCTCAACCAGGCCTATTTCGCCTTCACCAACCTCTACGCCGGCCAGGCTGGCGACCCCGCCGCCACCAACCCCATCGGCCCCAAGGTAGACGAACTGCGCCGCCGCAGCGCCTCCCTGCGGGAATTCATCGACCGCATCAGCGGCGTAACCAGCGTCGCGGACCTCGACCGCCTGCTCGAAGGGCGGTAGGGGCCGCACGGCCGTGCGGCCCCTACGCTGCGTGTGCAACGGCGGTCGCTAAGGAGTCAGACGCGGCGTCCCCGTGGGCGTAGCGCCCGGCGTGTTGCCGCCGCCGATCCTGATTACGACAGAGACAATCTGGTCGCCACGGCGCGAGTCCTGCACCACCAGGCGCAGCGTGTAGTCGCCGGCCGGCAGCCCCTCTATGTTCCAGGCGCCGATCGTCCCCGTCTCAACCGGGTTCGGGTTCGCTACGATCGTCACCCAGCTCGTGGGGTTAGGGCCTAGGCCATACTCGAGCTTGTAGAGCTGGAAGTTAGGCGAAGTCGCCCGCCCCAGGATCTGCACCACGCCGCTTACGTTCGCGCCGTTACGGGGCAGCAGGATCGCGGCCGCCCCGTCGGGGTCGCCGGCGCCGACGCTGCCCAGGCCCACTCCCTGACCCGCCAGCGGCACGTTCAGCTGCTTGGCCCACTCCTCCCAGGCTTTCTTGTCTTCCTCGGTCTGCAACAACGACTCTGGCGGCACCAGGGCGACCTGCGTGCTGCGGTACTGGCTCGGCGTCGAAGACGTCGCCGCGAGGCCGGTACGCGTGTCGATGGTCACGTTCTGCCACCAGGTGTCCTGCTCCGACGGCAGCTTCTGCTTGGCGAACAGGCCTCTCGTGGTCTTACCGCACAGCGGTGAAGGCAGCATCCCGGACGGTACGCAGACCTCAGCCTCTACGATGCCCGCTGGGCGCGACATGGCCGTCGTTGGCACGTCCTTGTGCCCCGCAACGAAGGCGTCACGCACCGACCTGAAGGAAATCGAAGTGCTGTAAATGTGCTGCACGCAGTCGTTGTCCGCGTTGCCGGCCCAGATGCCGACCACCAGGTCCGGCGAATAGCCGAACGACCACGTCTCACCGATCAGCCCGGCGCAGCGATCGGTCCTATCGAACGGCTCGCTGGTGCCCGTCTTCACGCCGGACTTGTAGGCGTTAATCGTGACGCCACCGCAGCTAAACGTGAGGCACTGCGCCGACGGGTCGCTGAGGATATCCCAGACCAGGTACGCGTACTCCGCATCGATTACCCGCTTTTCCTTGCGGTGCTCATCCACGTCGTAGCGCACTTCGCCGGCGGCATCCGTGACTTTCAGGATCGCCACCGGGTCGATCTCTCGTTCGCCCCGCGGTCGGGGGAGGATCGGCTCGACACCGCGCATCATGCCGCCGTTGGCCAGCACGCTGTAGCCGTACATCATCTCTTCCAGCGTGACGTCCACGCCGCCGGTCGCGATAGCCGGGCCGTAGCCGAGGCCTCTGCTGCAGCCGCCCTCACCAGACCGGAAGGTCTCCGAGAAGCCCAGGTCCCTCGCCGTCTGCACGATCTGATCCGCGCCCACCGCCGCCGCTGCTTTGTTCGCCGGAATGTTCAGCGAGTTGCCCAGCGCGGTCCGTATCGTAATCGGGCCCTTGAAATCCCGGTTTGGGTTGGTGGGAATGAAGTCACCGGCGCGGTCGTCCTTATAGGTCACGGGCGTGTCCAGGATTATCGTTGCCGGCCCCCAGCCGAGCTGCTTGAACGTGGTCAGATAGGCGAACGGCTTGAACGACGAACCCGGCGAGTTGCATGCCGTGGCGTTGTTGTTCTTGCCCAGGATGTCTTCGTTCCAGTAGTCGCGGCTGCCCAGCATGACGATGACCTCGCCTGTCTTCGGGTCGATCTCCATCATTGACCCGTTGTGGCTGTTGGAGATCTCCTCGAACTCCAGGATCCAGCCCTCCATGATCTCCTGGAACTGGTTCTGCATGTCGATATCCAGTGTCGTGGTCACCACCAGGCCGTCGCGGAAGATTGCCTCCCGGCCGACGCCTTCCAGCGATTCGAGCAGCGGCTGCACGTACTGCAGGACGAAGTGCGGCGCCTCGATGGGGAAGCGCTTCTCTGAGATCGTGATCGGCTCAGCCTTCGCCGCCTCGATTTCCTCCTCAGTCGGCGAGAAGTACCTATCCTCACCGATCTGGACACTCCCGTGGTCGCGCAAGATGTCCAGGATGTCGTTGCGTCGCTCCATCGCCGCTTCGGGATGGTTCACCGGGTCGTACGCCGCCGGCGATTGCGGGATACCGGACAGCAGGGCCGCCTCCGCCAGCGTCAGGTCCTTCGCAGCCTTGCCGAAGTAGCCCTGCGCCGCCGCTTCCACGCCGTTGTACACGCCGCCGTAGCTGATCTGGTTCACGTACCACTCCAGCACCTGCTCCTTGGAGTAGCGCTGCGTCAGCTCCATCGCGTAGACGGTCTCTTTGAGCTTGCGATTGAGGCCCTCTGCGTTGAAGCGCTCGCGGCGGTCCTCCACCGGGATGTAGACGTTCTTGACCAGCTGCTGCGTGATCGAGCTGCCGCCCGACCCTTCGAGGACGCCACCGCCCAGCGTGTTCTCGTAGGCGGCGCGGAACAGGCCCTTGATGTTGATCCCTGGGTTGGTGAAGAAGCTGTTGTCCTCGGTTGCGATCGTGGCGCCCAGGAAGGCAGGCGAGACTTCCGTCATCGGGACGGGCCGTCGCAGCCCGGCGCGGTCGTCCACGTACTCATAGAGCAGCTTGCCGTTGCGGTCCAGGATCTTGGCGCCGAACGACGGCTCGTTAATCGCCAACTCGTCCGGAGCCACCAGGTCATCCGCGTAGGTGTTGTAGACGACCATACTCGCGATCGCGACCCCGACGAAGCCCAGCGCCGCAAACGCCCCCAGAGCGACAGCGATCTTGATCCAGGCGGGCATCGCCTTGCCGTTCTGCTGCCTTCGGCGGCGCGAACGCCTGCGCCAGGGCTCAGGGGTGTGACGTTTAGTGGCCACAGGTCACGCTAACCGTCCCATCCTCGTTCGCTCCATGCGCCCCTTCAGCGGGGTATGGGGTGTCCCCATCTTTCACTGCAAAGTCCCCCCGGCTTTCACTGTCCAGGCGCTCCAGCACCAGGAGATGCGACAGGCCCAGGCGTTGCAACCAGGTGCGCTCCAGCGCGTAGGTCACGCTTCTCAGGATCCGGCCCAGCGCCGGCTTGCGCGCCAGCACGTTGTCGAAGCCGGGGTAGATAACGCGCCAGTCCACCCAGCGCCCCGACAGACCAGACGTGAGCCTCTCCAGACGTCCCTTCGTGTAGGCACGCGCGTGCGGCACCAGCCGATTGCGTAGGGGGTCCGGCAGGTAGTTCACCAGCGGTATGTTGCCGAACACGTAGCGCTTGCCCAGGTAGACCCCATGCGTCTCGAACGGGTAGAAGCGGTTCGGCGCGAAGATCACGACGCGACCGCCGGGCTTCGTCACCCGCAGCGCCTCTCGCAGCGTGTCGCGGTCGTTGCCCACGTGCTCGATCACCTCGTTGAGCAGCACGCCGTCGAAGCTCGCGTCCGCGTACGGCAACGATTCGCTCAGCGCCACGCTCAGCCGCGCCACGCCGTTGTGCGCACCCTCGACCACCCGCGGCGCGTCGATGTCGATGCCGTAGGCCTGCTTGGTGAAATCGCTGAACCGCCGCACGTAGGCGCCCAGTCCACAGCCGATGTCGAGCACGCGCGCGCCTTCCAGCGGCACATACCGGCGGAGCATGTCCAGCCGCCGCTCCTGGCCGAATCGCCAGACGTAGCTCGGGTTTCCTAGGACAACCTGGTCGAGGCTGCTTGCCTCCGGCGCCTGGCCTCCGGCCGTCGCCGCGGTGTTGGTCAAACCGTACTCCTCACCCCGCCAGCTTTCATCCTAGCATGAGCCGTTGACCGCAGTTGTTAAGGGCCAGGTCAGAGGAGCGTGACCGTACCTTTCGTCCCATCCACCTCGATCAGCGCGCCATCGGGTATGCGCTGCGTCGCGACCTGCGTGCCAACGACGCAAGGGATCGCGTACTCGCGCGCCACGATCGCGGAGTGCGAAAGGATACCGCCGTCATCCGTCACCACGCCCGCGGCGATTGCGAACAGCGGCGTCCAGGGCGGTGCCGTTGCCCGGCAGACCAGGATGCCGCCCGGCTCCCGCAATTCTGCCTCGTGCAGTCCGATGA
>CAZNHI010000025.1:0-12869 GCA_964572535.1 uncultured Dehalococcoidia bacterium | reverse complement strand
GCGGGGGGCACGGCCGGATTCAAGTTTGCCTCGGCAGGCGGCCCACCCTTCAGGTCATTCTCCGCCGGAGGGGCAGGGGGCGCACCGCCTTCCCCCGCGCTCGCCGGCGGACCTGCGGGCGAGGCAGGTGGTGCAGCCGGTGGTGGTGCAGCCGGTGGCAGCGAGAAGCCCACGCCAAACTCCAGCATCGCCGGTGAAACCTTCTGCTCCTCCTCGACTTCGGGTTCAAGCTGGACCGGCGGCGCCTCAGTCGTGCGAGGGGCCGGCCTGGGTCCGGGGCGCGTCAGGGTCGCCGCGGAAGACCGATTGACCAGGCGCTGGACGTAGGCGTTGCCGTGGCTGCGCTGCAAAGACTGCATCACGGCCGCCTTCTGGCTAACCGTATGTGCCCCCGCGAAGCTGCCATCGGCGACCGCGCGTGCTATCAGACCGGCAGGCTGGGCGACGGCTGCCTCAAAGGCGCCCGCGACCGGCAACTTGGCGTCGCGGTCCGCTTGCTGCTTCAGCGCATCTTCGCGCGTATCAGTCGAAGCCTTGGCGTTGAGATCGATCGCCACGCGGGCGCCTTCCTATGCCCCGTTACGGGTCATCGCCTACATTCCGGGCAGATCATGACGCGCGGCGATTGAATCGGGATTGAGGAACTATTGAGCGGCTCTAGCTATGTGAAGCTGGGCCGGAGCCTGTGTGCGCTTTAGCCGCGCTTACGCGTCGCCACCACGACGTATAGCGGGTCGCTGTGCAACGCGCCTGACGCGATCTGCTCACGCAGGCGTTCGTCTTCTGGCACGCCGTGAAACGTCAGCCTCGGGCTGAAATCGAACGCCTCCGCGGACTCAAACATACCCGCCTCGCTGGCGTAGCCGCCGATCAGGCGCGCGTGCCCGTCGTCATCCAGCGCCGTCCAAACTCGCACCGCCTTCGTGGGAAAACAGCGATTCGAAAATGCCACGATCAGCGGGCAGCCCGGCTTCAGGGAACGGCCTATCTCCCTGAACACGGTGACAGGCTGCGTCAGGTACTGAACCGAGACGCAGATCACCACGCCATCGAAGGTCGCATCCTCAAAGGGTAGCTTGGGGTCCAGGTTGAGGTCCTGCACGAAGTACTCATCCAGCGCCGGGTTATTGCGCAACTCGACCTCGTTCATCCCGTGCCCGGCGAGCCGCTTTCGCGGCAAGTCCGCCGGGAGATGAGACACCCAGCTGCTCATCAGGTCCAGGTACTCGCCGTCGGGAGGTAGGAAGCGCCTGTACGCCTCGCCTACCGCGGCTATCGCGTAGTCGTCAATGTGGTTTACGAGGCGCGGCACGTCGTAGAAGGCGGTGTCCGGGCTCTCATCCTGCCGGAGGAAGGAGTCCGGCGGAAATGGCGAACTCATGTATCTAGCGTGCTCTGCGCAAAAACCTGCTCGCAAGTCATGCGGTCCTTTGTGATCCCCTGTTCGTGATTGAAGTCCAGGAACCACTCGATCGTGTTGCGGTTGGCATCAACGCCGAAGGGGTAGACGTCGCCCCAGGCCTGCAGCTGGTTCCGCATCGCCTCGCGCGCGCCAATCAACATCGAGTAGCTCGTGCCATCGCCCAGCGCATCGTTGAGCGCCACCTCTTTCGAGCGCACGAACGCGTCGTACAGCCTGCGCGCCAGCCCCGGGTGCTCGCGGTTGAGCCTGCCCCCCATGACGATCACGTGGGTGGGCGTAAATACAGCGTGCTCCTCCCAGAGGCGCCGGTTCAGCTCCTGGTAGTCCGGGAACAGCCTTTTGACCTTATCGCTGGATTCCAGCGCAGCCCAGGCGGCGGCGTCCGTGATGTCGCCCGTGCTGCCGTCCACCTCACCGTCTAGCAGGCGTTGCACCGGGCTCTTGCGCTCTCCCGCCGCAATTTCGACCTGAGACTCGACGCCGCCATGCAGTGGAAAACGTCCCGGCGCCGGCAGCAGCCAGCGCAGCTTCATCAGATCCAGGCCGTAGAAGCGCTGCAGCAAACCCCGGCTGTAAGTGGAGATCGAGCTGGCATAGCCCACAGTAGCCAGAGTCCTGCCCTCGAGGTCTTTGGGCGAATCGATGCCGCGGTCGGCCCTGACCCAGAGGTAGTTGTAGACAGGCTTCCGCTTGTTGAACACCGGCAGGCAGACCATATCCCAACCCGCCTCGATTGCCGGCAGCACGTCGCCCACGTTCGTGTCCAGCAGGCCGAACGCCCCGTCCTTGAACTTCGGGTTGTCGAAGTAGCCCGCGCTCTCGAACGGCGCCGAGGATACGAGCGTTACGCCCTCGATCTCGACGCGGCCCTGGAGCAGCGGCTGTAGCAGGTCGTAGCGGTGGTTGGGCGGAAAGCCCTGAGCTTCGAGCGTTACCTCGATGCTGCCGTTCGTCATCTCAAGCTCCGCTCTAAGCCCCGGACAGCCTCTTTTGTCTCACCTGAGGCGATCTTGTTGCCGGGGCTACGCAGTGTCAAACCTGGAAACGGTCAGACCCCCTCGTGGCAATGTCCGGCCACGAGGGGGTCTGGAAGCACGCACCGGAGGGAGCTCAGGCGGCTGCTGGAAGAGTAACGAGCATTTGAAAACCTCCGCGCGGACTCGGCGCGGCGCGCAAATCGCCACCCTGCGCCTCAATCAGGCTCTTGCAGATCGCGAGCCCGAGGCCGCTGCCGTTCTGCTTCGAGGTGCGAGAGCCCCGGAAGAAGGGGTCGAATATCTGCTTGATCTCGTCCGCTGGGACGCCTGGTCCTTCGTCTTCCACCGCGATTAGCACGTTGTCCTTGACCTGCCCAACTCGAATCGTGATCTGCCCGCTGGGCCGCGAGTACTTGTGCGCGTTCTCGACGAGGTTGTTCAGCACCTGCTTCAGACGTACCGGGTCGGCGCGCAGCCGCAGCGATGCCAGGTCGAAGTCCAACTCCAGCTGGCGGCCGGGCGCCAGGGCCTGCAGGTCGGAGGCGTGTTCCGAGAGGAAGGGCGCGAGCTCCAGCGCGACCAGCCGCATCTGCACGCTCTCCTGCTTCGCCAGCGCCTCGAGGTCTCCGACGATGACCTCAACCAACCTCGCAGACCGGTCGATGCGGCGCATCAGGTCGATCATCTCCGTCGTGCTCAGCCTCGTCTTCGACTGTAGCGCCACCGACGAGTAAGCCCGGATCACCGTCAGGGGTGACCGTATCTCGTGAGTGACAGCCCGCAGCAGGGCGAGGCTCCAGCGCGGTAGGCTCTCTCTGTCTCTACCCTCGCGACGGCGTTCGACGATGGCGTCTCGCCGCGCGAGCCTTGAAGCCGAGACGATCTCCTTGTTAGCAAGCATGCAATACCCCCAGGGGACTGAGACTATTGCGGCGGCGGGGAACCGCATGGCCATGGTTTCAGACCAGTGTTGCAAGCATATTGCTGTTTTCGGCTCCGGCATCTCAAAAGCATCTCAGGGGCGTCACAGCTCAATCTCAGTTTGCATAACGTGAGTCTGAGCAACGTTATGCAGCCCTTCACCCGTCCGGGATCCCGGCCGACCCCTAAACTGAAATACCGGCAAACAAGGGGACCTATGAAACAGGCGTTGATCGTTGATCGTAACGGAGCAGTCGGAGACTTCGCCGTCTCCGTACTCCGCCAGAGTGAGTACGATCTGACGGTCGTTGAGTCGCTCCAGGTGGCCCTCGCGCTGGTTTCCGCGGCGCCTTACCACCTGATCATGATCGCGCAGCCTGACCTCTGCCCCGAAGTTTTGTGGCGCATGGTCTCGTCGATCAAGCGGCTGTCTTCGGAGGCCTCCCTGGTCCTCGTCCTGGCCAAAGCCCCTGACATCGACTTCCATACTCGCGCCCAGGAGCTTGGCGTGATCGTGCTCAGCTCCCCGCTCGACGTCGCTGCCCGCGCTGCCATCCAGGAAGCGATTCTGGGCTAAGGTCGCAGCCGGTAGCCCACGCCCGGCAGCGTCTCGATCTGCTCGCTGCCGGTCTCACCGAGTTTCTTGCGCAGGCGGCTCATCGAAACCCTCAGCAAATGGTGTGAACCGGCGAACTCCGGGCCCCAGACGGACGTCAGGACCTGGTCGTGCGTCAAAACCCGTCCCCGGCCGCGCAGCATGAACGCCAGGATCGCGAACTCCGTCCTCGACAGGGCGATCTGCCGATCGCCAACCACCACCTCGTGCTGACCTTCGTCTAGCGTGATCGCGCCGGCATTGAGCCGTTCGCCTCGCGAATCGCCGGGGCGCGCCCGCCGCAGTGCCGCCCTGACGCGCGCCAGGAACTCGGTGGCGCCGAAAGGCTTGCGGATGTAGTCGTCCGCCCCCGCTTCCAGGGCACGCGCCGCCTCCGCCTCCTCCGACATCGCCGTCAGGATCAGGATCGGGACGTCGGATATTTCGCGGAGGCGCTGGCAGAGCGTGATCCCGTCCAGCCTCGGCATCTTCACGTCTGCCACCACCAGCGAGGGCGTCATCTCGCTGAACAGGTGCAGCGCCGTCTCGCCATCGGAGCAGGACACCACGAAGAAGCCGTTCAGCTGCAGGATGCGCGAAACCGCCGCCAGGATCGCGGGATCGTCGTCAGCTACGAGGATATGGGGTGTGAACCGGGTCACCGGGACGCCCCCGCGTATCCGGCAGCGTTGCCGCGATGTGACACAGCATCAGGACATGCTTGTACCGCCGCGACGCTCTGGCGTCCCCCACGCCGTTGCAAAGTCATAGAGCTATCCCCACTAAATCGCGGTGAAACAGGTGCGGGGAAGGAAGGCTCAGGGCACCGGGGCCGGCTGCAGTTGGCACAAGGCGTCCTGGGTACCTGATCAATCGACCTCAGCTTGTGTGACCCGAAGACCCTGTGATAGCGAATCTGCAGGTTGCGACAGTTTTGTTATGTCCACCCGTCCGGCGTACACGGCACGTATACGAAACTGAGACAAATCAGAGACACGTTGGAGACACTGCCCCGGTTGGTGTTGACGGCCCTAACGATCGTCATTCGCGGAGCATAGCCACAGGTAGCCGATAGTGGCGCCTGGAGCTACACGACACTTGGGGGCGCTGAAGCATTGCCGGCTCCTATAGCTCCCCACAAACTTGTCCATGCTCCCGCTTTTCGCCCGAAAACCGCTCCCTCTCACAGCCCCACCTGCCGACACTTACGTATAACCCCTTAAGGGAACACCCAGGTCTCGCGAGCGCACGCCGGGGAGCCTGAGGGGTGTCCCCTCATTTCTTCATAGAAGGACGGATAGCAATTTGTTGGAAAGGCCCCCTGAAAGGACCGACGCCGGCACCCCCGCCCTATTTCGCCCCCAACCCAAGACCATCGAAGAGACGGGCATCGACTTTGCACAGCACGTGGACCTTTGTCTCAAGACGCTTCGCTACGGCGGCCGCCTCTCCGGCGGTGAGCTCGCCAACCGGCTCAAGCTCTCATACCAGGTCGCCGAAGGCACGATCGCGTTTCTCAAGCGCGAGAAGCTGATCGAGGTAGTCGGCGCTCAGGGCCTCGTCGAGCAGCAGTACGAGTACACGCTGTCTGACAAGGGCTATGAGAAGGCCACCGAGGCGCTGGACCGAAACCAGTACGTCGGCCCCGCGCCGGTCACGCTGCGCGAGTACGTGAAGGTGGTCAAACAGCAGTCCGTCCGCAACGTTAAGGTCACGCCGGACCGCGTCAACGAAGCGCTCTCCGACCTCGAGCTGAGCGCGTCCATCCGGAGGCTGATCGGCGCTGCGGTCAACGGCGGCCACTCGATCCTCCTGTACGGCAAACCCGGCAACGGCAAAAGCTCCATCGCCAAACGCATCACCAAGATGCTGGGCGGCGCCGTCCTTATCCCTTACGCAATCGATGTCGGCGGCCAGACGATTCGTGTCTACGACCCGCGCGTGCACTCGCCCCTGGCTGACGGCCCCGATGGCAGCAATCGCCGCTCCCAGGGCCTGCCGCCCGATGCCACGGAGCGGCGCCGCGACCAGCGCTGGGTCGTAGCCAACCGCCCCCTGATCACGGTCGGCGGCGAGCTGTCGATTGAAGACCTCGACCTCAAGTACTCGCCGGTGACCAAGTTCTACCTGGCGCCCATCCAGATCCTGGCCAACGGCGGCATCCTGGTAATCGACGACTTTGGCCGCCAGAAGATGCGCCCGGACGAGCTGCTCAACCGCTGGATCGTTCCCATGGAAGAAGCCATCGACCACTACTCCCTGCTCAGCGGCGAAACCATCGAGGTCCCCTTCGAGCTGCTGGTCGTCTTCTCAACCAACCTACGTCCCGAGAAACTGGGCGACGAGGCGTTCTGGCGGCGCATCCGCCACAAGGTGGAAGTCGGCGACCCGGACGACCGCATTTACCTCGAAATCCTCAAGTCGATTTGCGATCAGCACTCCATCGCCTACAGCGACGAGGGCGGCCGCTACCTGATCGAGACGCACTACCGCGCCCGCAGCCGCCAGTTCCGCGCCGTGCATCCTCGTGACCTGATCGGCCTGCTGATGGACATGGGAGGCTTCGAAGGCGTGCATCCCGAGCTGACGCCGGAGTGGATCGACGCCGCCGCTGCTTCCTACTTCATGGAGGACGAAGCCAAGGCCTCTTGAGACGGACCAACGCGGGCGCCGGCTTGCCGCGACCCCTGCCGTCCGTGCCTACAATTGGCAGAATTTAGCTCGGAGCTCGTCTCCGGACAGGACGGCTGCCATGAGAATCGGGATAATCGGTACGGGCAACATGGGGCTGCCCATCGCGCGCAACCTCATCCGCCAGAACCACCAACTGACCTTCTACGCCCGGCGCCCAGAAACGGTACACGAGCTGGTCGCGCTCGGCGCCGCAGCCGCCGCCGACCCCGCCTCCGTGGCGCGCGCGAGCGAAGTCGTGCTCACCTGTCTGCCCGGCCCGGATCAGGTACGCCAGGTCGTCCTCGGACCCGGCGGCATCCTCGAAGGCGTCTCGCCCGGCCTGACCTACATCGACATGACCACGAACTCGCCGTCCCTCGTGCGTGAGCTGCACGCGGCACTCGGCGCACACGGCGCGCAGGTCCTGGACGCGCCGATCAGCGGTGGCACCTACGGCGCGGCCTCGGGGGAGTTGGCCGTCATGGTCGGCGGCGACCGGGCGACCTTCGATCGGCTGCTACCGCTGCTGCGCGGCATCGGCAATAAGATCGTCTACTGCGGCGACATCGGCTCAGGTATGGTCTGCAAGCTCACGAACAACCTGATCAACCTCTCGTTCGCCGTCGTCCTGGGAGAGGCCCTGACCACGGGCGTGCGCGCCGGCGTCGACCTGCACACGCTGTTCGACGCGATTTCAGCAGGCTCTGGCGACTCCCGGCGCATGCAGGCGCACATGACGCGTCACCTGTTCGCGGGCGATTTCGAGCCCGGCTTCGCGCTCGGCCTGGCGACCAAAGATGTGCGCCTGGCGCTGGAGATGGCGCATGAGACCGGCAACCCCGTCGACCTGACAGACCAGGTCTACGGCAAGCTTCTGACCGCAATCGAGCGCGGCTGGGGCAATCAGGACTGCGACGCCGTGATCAAGCTCCAGGAGGAAGCGTCCGGCATTGAGCTGCGCTTCTAGCTGGCGGACCCCGCTGAACCGGCCGTAGCCCGCCCTTCAGCAGGTTCCGGGGCCTCCCCGGCTTTCAACGCCGACGCAGCCAGGCGCGCAGCATCAGGCGCCGGCGCTCCGGCTCCTCATGGTCTTCGAACGGCCGGCGGTCGTGCACCACAAAGTGATTGTTGAGTATCTGCATATCGCCCGCCGCCATCGCCTCCGTGACCACCAGGTCCTCGTCCCGCAGCACCTCGTCCAGCGCGTCCAGCGCGCGCGTCTGTGTCAGAGTCAGCGGCACACCCTGCAACCGGTATCCTGAATCGATGTAGGCGCGCAGGTAACGGAAGTGCAGCTCGTCGCCCACCCAGCAGAAGACAGGCGCTGCGGTCACCGGCGGCTCGCCCGCCGCGAAGTCACCCCGCTTGTCGAACAGGAAAGCGCCGTACAGCACATCCAGGAGGCCGGGGCTTCGCTCCTGAAGCCGCTTGAGCACCGAGTAGCCGCTGATGAACTTGCTCGCGCCGCCACTTTTCGCCGCCCTCACGCAGAGCAGCGCCACGTAGTCCGGCACGTTCGGCCACTGCGGGCTGTCTGAGTGCAGCACGCCGGAGGCGTTCGTCTGGTGATACCGCCCTCCTGCTTCGAACGGCCGGCCACGGTCGAACACCTCGACGATCTCATCCCCGGCCGCGTTCTGCTTCAGCAGGGAGCCCAGAAGCCTCACGATCAGCAGATAGACGCCACGGCGTACCGACTCGCCGAATCCTCGAAGCTCGGCTCCGTCGATGATGCAGAACCCCGGCGGCGACTCGATGCGCTCTCGTCGAATGGCCTCAATCTCGCGTACTAGCGCCGGAAACACCGGCAGCAGCGCCTCTGCCTTTTCGGCTTCGAATGACGCCAGTGCTACTCGGCCGGCCTCGACCTCACCCAGAGCCTCGCGGCTAAGACGGACGCGGACCGCAGCGGGGGTCAAGGTCGCCTGGTCCCACTCATACGCCCTGGCTGCGCTGCGCGCCGTCGCCACGCTCAGGCCTCGTTCCCTACGGCAGCGTCTGCCGCCAACGCAGCCTGGAACCGATCGCGGATCTGCTCCGGCGTCAGGCCGACCCGCGGCGGCACGCGCAGTCCTGAGTCCACAGCTACCTTCGCGACGACCAGCGCCGGGCCCGCTGCCGCCGGCTCGCACAAGGCCGCTTCCAGCGTGTCGATGCCGGGCGCCACGCTGACGCGTGTGTAACCTGACGCCTCGCCTACGCTACCGAGGTCGACACGGGAGCTGATCGAGCGCTGGCCGCCCGTGGACTCGTACGCTTCGTTGTCCAGGATGACGTGCGTCAGGTTGGCGGGACGCTCGGCGCCCACCAGCGCCAGCGTCCCCAGCGACATCAGCACGCTGCCGTCGCCCTCCAGCACTACGATGCGGGCGCCCGGCCGCAGCAGCGCCAGCCCCAACGCCAGCGAGGACGCCAGCCCCATGGACCCGAGCATGTAGAAGTTGCGCGGCCTGTCCCCCAGAGCGCAGACCTCCCGCGAGATCAGCCCCGTCGTCGCAATCAGGTAGTCGCGCTCATTCAGCGTCCTCAGCAGCGCGGCGACGGCGTCCGCCCGGTTCATGGCCGTAGCGACCCCGGCGGCACCAGCAGAGCTACGGGGGTCTGCTCGGCGTCCATCCGACCCACGAGCCATTCCACCTGCTGCTCCCAGCTCGCATCGTCCAGCACCCTGCTAGGGACGTCCAGCAGTTCGAGCAGCGCCTGGCTCTTCAGGCCCATGACGTTGTGCTCCGGCGCGTCCCTATCGGCGCCCTGGTAGCCTCGCCAGCCTACGATGAGCAGAGCCGGTACGTGGTAGACCAGGTTGAACGACGTCAGCGCGTTAACCACGTTGCCGATGCCTGAGTTCTGCATCACCACCGCTCCGCGTTGACCGCACAGCGGCGCCGCGCTCGCGATGCCCAGCGCCACGTCCTCGCGCACCGCCGGCACGAACCTGATCTCGGGGTCGTCCGCCAGCGCGTTGTAGCTCAGCCCGAAGGTGGAGTCCGGCACCCCGCTGAACAGCGAGAACCCACTCGACTTCAACTTGCTCCAGAACGCCCCTGCTTCGATCACGGCCGTCGCGCCTCGACTTCTTGCAGCATCGCGTCCGCCGCCACCACGTCTGCCAGGCCTACGTCCTTCGATATCACATCCACGGTTGCGTAGGCGGCGTCGGCCTCCAGGCTGCGATCGTGCTCCAGGATCAGCCGCGCCGTCTCCTGCATGGCGCTGTAGGCAGCGCGCAGCAGCTGGTTGCCATGGATGATCACGTTGAAGCCGCGGGCGAACAGCTCGCCGTCCGAAACCTGGTTATACGTCGTCGGCACGCAGGCCAGGAAGGGACGCTCCGCTACTCCCGCGGCGATCTCCCCGAAGGCCAGCGCGAACTCGAACAGGTCGTTGGGCACCTCTTCGCGCGAGTGGATCAGGATGCCGTCCGCGCCCGCATCTACGTAGACCCGCGCCCGCCGCAGCGCATCCTCCACACCCGCGCCCGCAATCAGGCTCTCGAGACGGGCAATAATCGCGAAGTCTTCGGTCAGCAGGGCGTGCCTTGCCTGCCTGATCTTGGCCGCGAAGCGCCGCGGTTCCTCAAGCTGGTGCGCCGCTTCTTTCGAGAGGCTGTTGCGCTTCGGCTCCACCTTGTCCTCGATCACCACGCCCGCGACGCCCAGGTCCTCCAGCTCCGAGACCAGGTGCGCGAACTGCGACGGGTCGCCACCGGTGTCGCCGTCGAACAGGACGGGCTTGCGGCTGACACGCAGCACCTCGCGGGCGCCCGCGATTCGCGCGTCCATGCCGACAATCGACGCATCCGGCAGCCCTCTCGACGCTGAGTCGGCGAAGCTGCCTAGCCACAGCCCGTCAAACTCCACCCGCCTGCCGTCCACTGCAGCACAGGCGTCCTCGGCAACGATCGCGCTCAGCCCGTCGTGCGCCTCCAGAAAGCGTAGCGGCCGCTGCTCCCTCAGCAGCCTGCGAAACGCGGCCTGGCGCTCGCCTGGCAACAGGCGACGCCGCGTCACGTCCGCACCTCGGCCACACCGGAGAGCACGCGCTTCATGCGGCCCAGCGCCTCGTCCAGCACGGCGTCCGGCGCAGCCACGACGAGCCGTATCTGCCCTTCGCCCGCGGCGCCGTAGACGTTGCCCGGCACCACCGCAACGCCACAGTTCTGCATCAGAAACGCCGTCACTGCCTCGCTGACCGACGCACCCTGCAGATCAAGGCGTCGCGCCAGCCCGGTGACCCGCGGGAACAGGTAGAAGCCGCCCCGCGGCGCGCCCGCCGGGAACGTGATGCCGTCAATCGACTCGAGTTCGCCCTTCACGCGCAACATGCGCCGTTCCAATTCAGCTACGTTGCCCTCCACTTCGGCGTCCACCGCCAGATCGTTCAGCGCGTCCGCGACGGCGCCCTGGATGATCGTCGCAACCGCCAGCGACATGTACGTGTGCGCCTTGAGCGCCTGCTCGACCACCTCGCGCCTCGCGACCATCCAGCCCAGCCGCCAGCCCGTCATGCCGAACAGCTTTGAGAGGCTGTTGACCATGATCGTGGAGCCGAAGCCGGGGTCCAGCGCTGCCAGTGGCGTGTGCGCGCCCTCGAACACAACGCGGTCGAACACCTCATCGTGCAGCACGGTCACGCCCGCCTCGGCTGCTGCCGCCAGCAGCGCTTTGAGTTGCTCCCGGTCGTAAAACGCGCCGGTCGGGTTGGCCGGCGAGTTGAGGATCAACAGCCGCGTCCTGGGCGTAATCGCCGCTCGGAGCTGCTCCGCCGTGAAGCGAAAGCCTGACTCAGCGCTGGTCGCCAGCCGTACGACGCGGCGCCCCAGCGCTAGCGTGATGCCGTCGTAGAGAACGTAGCAGGGGTCCGAGATCAACACCTCGTCGCCAGGGTTGGTCAACGTGAACACGGCCAGCCAGATCGCCTCCGCCGCGCCGTGCGTCACCAGCACCTCTGTCTCGGGATCGACCTCCACGCCGTAGAGTCTCCGGTAGCGTTGCGCGATCGCCTCCCGTAGGCCGTGCGTGCCGCGCGAGTGGGCATAGCGATTGAATCGCGGCGACGTCTCCGTCGTTGGTTCGCTGAGCGCGCCGGCCAACGCATCCAGCACTTTCTGCGGCGCCCCAAAGCTCGCTTCTCCGATCGAGAGGTTGACCAGGGCCGGGTTGAGCAAAGTCGCGTCAGAGATCGCTTTGGACGCGTGAGGCCGGATCGATAGCAGGTCGCGGTTCACGATCAGGCCCTCCCGGCGGTAACTGCGGGGCCGATAGCCACCACCCTTGGTATTGGGTGGTGTAGCGACGCCGGCAGCTCTTCCTCAACTACGACGCCGTCGGCGCATCTGATCGACCTTCGCGCCGCCACCTGCAGCCCCGGCGCGCCGGCTTCGACCACACGCCGCCCTGCGCCCGGGAGGCGACGGTCCACGATCAAGCGCTCGCCTGCGGGCACCACAACCGGACTGTCTACCGCGATTGCGACCTCGAAGCCGTGCGGTTGGCTGGAGTACAGGCCCCCGCGGACTCGGTCTCGAGTTACATCCGTGGTCAGCAGCAGCGGGAAAGCATGCGGGTTGCGGAAGCGCAGGTCCAGGTAGCCATATTCGATCGACGCGTCCCTGCCCAGCTCGAAGTAGCGCCCCTCGCCGTAGACGTCGACGCTGTGGCAATACCGCTCCGTCACTTCCAGCCCGCCCAGCAGCGCCACGTTGTACAGCACCGTCGACATCAGGCACGTAGACCCGCCTACGTCGCTCGTCAGCTTGCGGTTCTTGAGGCCGGCAGCCTTCTTGTAACCGTTGCTCTCGGAGGGGCGACCGGCAAGGCGCCACACCGAGAAAACCTCTCCCGCCTCCACGACGGCGCCGCTTAGCTGCGAGGCCAGCAAGGCCAGGTTGTGCCGTTTGGCCGCGCCGAACTGCGTCTGGCCCTCGTAGTCGATAATCGGGCGCTCGTAGTGGCAAACCTGGTTGTCGAAGGAGGAGACGTCGCGCGTGCGCATCCTCGCGAATCGAACGCCGGCGCGGCGATCGTTAACGCCGCGGCGCCAGAGTCTGTAGCGCAGGCGAGCCTCATAGGGTAGCAGTTGGCGCGCGATAGCCTTGAGCTTCACAGTTCTGCCCCAACCGTTCGCTGCGAGGTTATCGAAGGCGAGTAAGGCCGAGAATAGGTTGTCGCTCGGGGCACGTCAATGCTCTGAACGGCAACTTGTCCAGTTGTTTACGCGGGATTTGCGAAAAATGAGACGGGGCCTCTTTCGAGGCCCCGTCTTTGCGTCGTAACCGAGC
>CAZNHI010000024.1:0-13360 GCA_964572535.1 uncultured Dehalococcoidia bacterium | reverse complement strand
GTGCTTTATCGCGTGACGATCTCGCAGGCTTTCGCTGCGGCCGGACTCGGTGTCCTGACAGGGATCGGCTTCGCTTATTTGATGGGCTGGCTGGTCGAGATCTTCAAGCCTCAGTTCCTGGTCTCGATCGAACCGTCGGCAATTGCCATGACCGTAGGAGCCGGCCTCTTGATGGCCATGCTCGGTGCGCTTGTTCCTGCGCGCTCCGTAGTAAGCCTGGCGCCGGCAGAAGTCTTCAGGAGATAGAAGTCATGCTCCGTCTGGCAATCAAGAACCTCACGCAAAACAAGACGCGACTCATCGTTTCCGTCGGAGGCTTGGGGCTGGCACTCACGCTCGTCCTGTTTTTCGGCGCCGTTTTCGACGGTGCGATGAGCCGCCTGACCGTCTATATCGACAATGCCGGCGCAGACGTCTGGGTCTCACAGGATGGCGTGCGGACCATGCATATGTCCGCGTCCTTCCTGCCCGCTACCGTGACAGACGAAGTCAAACGCGTCCAGGGCGTCGAGGAGGCGGTGCCCGTCCTCTACGCCACGGACATGATCCAGGCGAACGGCAAGGAGTACATCTCATACGTCTTCGGCGTACCGGACAACGCTCCCCTGGGTAAGCCCGGGGGTATCGTCGAAGGCGCGGACATGCCCGGCCCGGATGAGGTCATCATCGATCATTCAATCGCTGCCTCGGCAGGCCTCAAGGTCGGCGACGAAGTGGCAGTCCTGGGCCAGCAGATGAAGATTGCCGGTCTGACCTCGGACACATCCAGCCTCGTGAGTTCCGTTTCGGTTGTGCGTTTCGAAGACTTCACGAAGGCACGCGGCGGCAACCAGGCAATCAGCTTTGTCCTGGTGAAGGTGACCCCGGGCGAGTCACCAGCAGTAGTGGCGTCGCGTATCAGCGACAGCGTCAGCGGTGTCACCGTGCAGACACGCCAGCAGTTCGCTTCTCAGGAGCGCAAGCTGGTTAAGGACATGAGCGCCGACATCATCAACATCATGAACATCGCTGGCTTCCTGACCGGCCTTGCCGTGGTAGCTCTGACGGTCTACATCGCTACCATAGCGCGTCGCAAAGAGTACGGCGTGCTCAAGGCCATGGGAGTACGCAACCGGCTCCTTTATCTGGTTGTTCTGACACAGGCCCTGCTAAGCGTGGCCCTGGGCCTGGCGGCCGGCGTTGCGATCACGCTCCTCCTTTCAGGGCTCATTCCCCGCTTTAACGAGAGCATGGTACTCACTCTTAACCTTGGATCCTTGCTGCGCGTAGTAGTCGTCTCCGTATTCATCGCCGGCCTGGCAGCGCTGTTGCCAGCGCGCCAGTTGGCCAACCTCGAGCCCTTAGCGATTCTTCGAAAAGGTTAGTGCCATGAATGACGAAGGTTTGCACGTCAGCCACCTCACCAAGCGCTTCGGCACGGGCGATACGGAAGTCGTCGCTGTACGTGACGTCTCGCTGGACGTGGCGCCGGCCGAGGTGGTCCTGATCATGGGACCTTCGGGCTCAGGAAAGAGCACTCTCCTGCTAATGCTCGGGGGGCTGCTCAAGCCAACCGAGGGCACGATCAATCTCAACGGCCTGGAACTCAGCAGCCTCTCCGAGAGCCGCTTGCCCGATGTCCGCCTGCGCAACTTCGGTTTCATCTTCCAGGACTTCAACCTGCTTTCAGCCCTCAACGTCCAGGACAACGTTGCCATAGCCGCGGAGCTCACGGGCGTCGGTCGCAAGGCCGCCCTCGAGAAAGCGGCGACTCTTCTGACCAAGCTGGGCCTAGGTCACCGACTGCACTTCGCTCCTGAAAAGCTCTCCGGCGGTGAGAAGCAGCGCGTCGCGATCGCCCGCGCCCTGGTCAATGACCCTGCGCTAATCCTGGCGGACGAGCCCACGGCGAACCTCGACTCCAGCCACGGCCACGAGACCATGCGTCTGCTGCGCGAAATAGCCAACGAGAAAGGCCGCAGCGTCGTGATCGTCTCGCATGACGAGCGGATCAAAGGCATCGCCGACCGCGTGCTCTGGCTGGAGGACGGCCAGTTCAAAGACATGGTCGCGATGGCGACAGACCCGGTGTGCGGAATGGCGCTCGAACGAGAAAAGGCGGTGACCGCGGATCGCGACGGCGCTACTTTCTACTTTTGCTCACGGGGCTGCCGGTTGGAGTTCCTCGAGGGATCGGAGGAGTTCGCTCGCACAGAGGCGAAGGCCCGGACATGAGGTCAGGGTCCAATACAGCCGGACTTCTTACTCCATCCAACCTGCAAGGAGAGGGACGGTGAAGATCGAATTCCTCTGGTTCAGTGATTGCCCAAACCATGAAAAAGCGCTTGCAGTCCTGCGCGAGGTGCTCCAAGAAAAGGGTATCAGCGAGGTGGTTGAAGACATCGATGCGACGGATCCAGACGTAGCTGCGAAGTATCGCTTCCCGGGTAGCCCCACTGTTCGCGTGAACGGCGAGGACATCGAGCCCGGCTTCCAAGACCCTGGTGATTACACGCCGCGCTGCCGGCTCTACCTCGTCGAGGCGGCATTCCAGGGTGCGCCTCCTCGTCGCTGGATCGAGGATGCGTTGGAGGAAGCCCATGCCTGACTTCGCAGGCCTGATTCAGCCGCTGCGCCGCACGCCACCTTCCCGGCAGCAGGAAGCGACAAACGAAGAGTTTCAGCGGCCCGCTGCACCAAACAATTTCCGTGCCCGCGCCTACGGCTTGGCTTCAGGCGCGTTGGGCACGGTCGCCGGCATCACGCCGCACGTCCTGCACCACATCGGACCGATTGCCGGGGCGGCAATCCCTTACCGGCACAGAGGGAAGCGGGCTGTTCGGAGCCATCGGGTTTGTCCTAACGCTACCGTTGCTGTTCCGGCTAAAGAAGCGCTTCAACTCTTGGGCGGCGCCTGGTGTTGCCCTCGCTCTGTTCGCCATCATGTTCACGATCTCTACGTTGTGGATAGGGCCGGCGATCCGCGGAGATAACGGCGGCGATGGGGCGGCGCCGGTCGATCCTCATCACGCGAGCACGACCCCTCCCGGTTTCCGCGGAGATCTCATTCAGGCCGGTGAGGACGTCTTGTTGATGTCCCCGAAGGAGCGCGCATGAGCCTGAAACTCGGCTTTCACGGCGGCGCCGGCACAGTCACCGGTTCACGCTTCCTCCTCGAAGCGAACGGCAAACGCCTTCTCATCGACTGCGGCCTTTTCCAGGGTCTAAAGGAGCTGCGACTCAAGAACTGGGAACGACCTTCGTTCGACCCAAGGTCTGTCGACGCTGTCGTACTGACTCATGCTCACATCGACCACTCCGGCTATCTCCCGCGCCTCGTGCGCGAGGGTTTCCGCGGACCCATCTACTGCACGCCCGCTACGCGAGACCTGGCCGAGATCCTTCTTCTCGACGCGGCGAGGCTACAGGAAGAGGACGCTGAATATGCCAACCGCAAGGGCTTCAGCAAACACCACCCCGCCCTCCCGCTCTTCACCGAAAAGGACGCTCGCGACGCGCTCCATCAGATGGAGGCAGTTGAACACAACGTGTGGTTCGAGCCTGCAGGTCAGCCGGTCCGGTTCCTGAACGCCGGCCACATTCTTGGCTCGGCGTTTGTCGAAATACCCATCACGGAAGGTGGTAGCACGACCCAGATCGTATTCAGCGGCGACGTCGGCCGCTACGATGCACCGCTCCATCCTGATCCAGAGCCGCTGTCGGCCTGCGACACGCTGGTCATGGAGTCCACCTACGGCGACCGTCTCCACGACCCGACGCCTCTAGTCGAGCAAATCTGTAAGCCCTTTTGTGAAACCTTTGAGCGCGGCGGGATTGTGCTGATCCCAGCTTTCGCCGTCGCCCGGGCTCAGCTCGTAACGCTGCTGCTGCGGCAGTACATGGACGCCGGAGAATTGCCCACGGTGCCCGTTCACATCGACAGCCCCATGGCCGTCGACGTAACCGACGTTTACGGTCGCTATCTGGGCTCCGATGAGTTGGACGAAAAACTGGGCGACGGGCACAGACTTTTCCCGCGAAGCGTGAGCTATCACCGGACGGTTGACGAGTCGAAACGGTTAAACGACCTGAAGGGTCCACGAATCATCATCTCGTCGAGCGGCATGCTCACGGGCGGCCGGGTGCTGCATCACTTGCAACGCCTCCTGCCTGACCCTAAGAACCTCCTCGTTCTTGTCGGTTACCAGGCGGCTGGCACCCGCGGGCGAGCCCTGCAGGACGGGGCGAAGGTCCTCAAGATGCATGGCGAGTACATACCCATCCGTGCCCAGTTCATCTCCCTGGACACCCTATCCGCCCACGCGGATCGAACCGAGCTCCTGCGCTGGCTGCATTCTGCCCCGAGCAATCCCAACACGATATTCCTGACACATGGAGAGCCTGCGTCTGCTGAGGCACTCGCCGGGCGCATGCGGTCCGAAGGCCCGAGCGTCGTCGTTCCCAAGCTCGGAGAGCAGTTCGAGTTTGACTCCGGCTCAAGCAAGTGGCTACCTATGACGGCGCGTCTGTCCAGGTAAACCGTACTGCGGACTAGGAGGTCTGAATGACACCGCGAATGGCAATTGGCGTCATGGGGTCGGCGAGCGGCACGCATGAAGCCGAGGTACTGGCCCGCTGCAATACGCTGGGCAAGACCATCGCAGAACGGGGCTGCACTCTGATCACAGGTGCTTGTCCGGGACTCTCTTACGCCGCTGTTGAAGGTGCGCGGGCAGCCGGTGGGCTCATCGTCGGAGTCTCACCGGGCCTCTCCCGAGACGAGCACGTCCTCAAGTACAGCGCGCCGGCGGATGGCTTCGATGTTCTTATTTACACTGGATCCGGCCTCATGGGGCGCGAGGTCGAGAACATACGCAGCTCCGATATCGTCGTAATCGCGGGCGGCAACTCCGGCACGCTGGGAGAGTTCGCGATCGCCTTTGACGAAGGCCGGTTGATCGGTGTGCTCACGGGCACAGGTGGTGTCGCCGGCCACATATCTGACCTTGTGGGGATCTTCAACAAACCGACAGGTGCTCACGTCCTCTACGACGATGACCCAGTCCGCTTGATCGACCGCCTACTCGACTACTACCACATGGAACACTACAAATACCCGAACTGCTTCTGCGAGCCGGCAGACCCGGAGCCGGGCGTCGTGCTGGAAGGAACGCCCTGAAATGGATACGGCCGTTGCTGTGGTCAAGGCGTATCTGGAGCTCTGCGGCTACTTCGTGCTGGCAGAATTGCCGGTGCGTGGGCGGGATAAGCGCGGCTACCACGACGTGACCGACATCGACATCCTCGCCGTGCGCTTTCTACACGAACCACACCCGCTCAAGGGCCCAATGGCGCAGCCCTTGCACGTTTTGCTGGGGAAAGATCCAGAGCTGGGCACGTTCGAGGACGGGCTGGACGTGATCGTCGGCGAGGTTAAAGAGAGCCGGGCGCGTCTCAACCCGCCCTTGCAGAGACGGCAAACCGTGGCGTTTGCTCTGCGGAGGGTCGGCTGCTGCCCTGAGGAGACGGTTGAAGAGGAACCAGAACGTGTCATCCAGGAGGGTCAGCGCGAGCACTGGATGCCGGGCGGCATGCGCTGCTGCGTGCGGCTGGTGGTATTCGCCGGCTATAAGAGTTCGAAGCAAAAGGCAGCGAGATATGTATCGCTCGACCACTGCGCCTCGTTCATTGCCGGGCGGTTCCGGGAGGGCCGGGACGTTTTGGGTGGCGCGCAGTTCAAGGATTCAGTGCTGGGCCTGTTCGCCCTTCAGGACAAGCTCGCCCGTTTCGCGGAACTACAGGAGCAAGAGGCACCGTCTAAACCGGTCCTGTTAGTTAACAGCAGGTGGAAGTTCGCGGTTACGCAGAAGGCGCAGGTAGGAGGACAAGATGCCGTCAGTCAAAGACCCGGTGTGCGGGATGCAGATCGACCCGAATACGGCCGTCGCGAGCGAGGAGCACGAAGGGAAGAGGTACTACTTCTGCTCTCACGCCTGTCACGAACGCTTCAAGGCGAACCCAAGGCAGTACGCAGCAGGTCAGTAAATCTAGCAGCGCCGCCGGGACTGTTCGCGAGACGTTGGCTAATACCGTTCTCTTTTGCATATGCGCTTGGCGGCGTACGTGCTGTGCTACTCTCTCCACGCAAAGGAGCCGACTCCCTAATTGACGGCTCTCGCGACCCCCTTATTGTTAGCAGCTAGGATGCTGCTCTTGGCTTCAGAAGGCTCGTTAGCAGCCTGCAGAGAGCCGGGATAATTGCCAAGGATGGGGTCGCGAGTTCGAATCTCGTCTCCCGCTCCAGTTCCACCCCCACTGTCTGAAGCTGGAGCTTCGGGGGTTTCTGAGAACTGGATGCCCCAATCATCTGGTGCCGCGTAATCTGGCGAACCGTCCGCGTTGATCGTCCAACCGGACGGCACGCGCTTGATCCACGCACGCGGCTATCTTGCCGGAGCCGAGAGACGACTAGGAGCGACATCTCATTCCAGTAGTCAGGAAACCGAGCAGAAGTCCACGGCGACCACTCAGTCTGAGCGCCCAGAGCCAACCTCTTTCGACTCCGGGCGTTACGAGGTCAGGCGCTTCCTCGGCGAGGGCAGTAAGAAGCGCGTCTACCTGGCCCACGACGCCCAACTTGACCGCGACGTGGCCTTCGCCTTGATCAAGACTGAGGGCCTGGATGACGCTGCGCGACAGCGAGGCAGGACGTTGACAGCATTCCTCAACAAGGGGATGATCTCGACACTCTACTACGCTTCAAGTGGCCAAGTTCAGAGAAGCGGTCATCCGGGAAACGTCGAGTCAGGTATTCAGATGAGGGATGAAGATGACAACGGAGCAGGCGAACCGGGCTTGTCCTTACTGCAAAGAAGAGATCAAGAACGACGCGATTAAGTGTAAGCACTGTGGTTCTGAAATACCCCAGACGACACCTGCACACCAAGGTACATGTCCTTTTTGTAAAGAAGATATCAAGCCAGAAGCTATTAAGTGCAAATATTGTCATTCGAGTCTGATTTCATTGGCATCATCGGCACCTTCCGAGGCTGCTGGGATACGGGGCCTTGGGGATTCTGTGGCTGGCATTACTAAGTTCTTTGGAGTCAAGCCATGCTCGGCCTGCGAACGCCGACGAGGGTGGCTGAATTCTCATTTTCCGTATTCTGGTTAGCAGAGAAAGATGAGGGATGAAGATGACAACGGAGCAGGCGAACCGGGCTTGTCCTTACTGCAAAGAAGAGATCAAGAACGACGCGATTAAGTGTAAGCACTGTGGTTCTGAAATACCCCAGACGACACCTGCACACCAAGGTACATGTCCTTTTTGTAAAGAAGACATCAAGCCAGAAGCTATTAAGTGCAAACATTGTCATTCGAGTCTGATTTCAGGACTCGAAAGAAGCTATGACGATGTCGAGGATGGCATGGAATTCCAAATGCCTATGGCTGGATTGCCTCTAGCCAATGCAGGCTTTTGGGCGGGTTCGGGCGGAATTGAGACAGAGAGCAACCCCTTCATGGGTAATCCGATGCGTTTGGGGTGGACATGGCCTTGGGAATGTCCTGACGGACAGAAAATGGGCCGATGTTGCATGCCTACTCCACGAGGCAGGCGTTGTTGGTCTTGCTGCGTTAGTAGTCGCGGCGTATTCGGCTGAGCCATCGCCCAAGAGCCGTCCAGCCAGCCAGAGCGCGACGAACGTAGACGCGCTCGCCGTATGTAGAGACGAAGTGATTCGCGTGGCGCAACTGCCACGATCTGAAACATGACGGGCGAAACGAAGAAGGCCTCGAACATGCTTTGGTGCACGGCGGCCTGTTGTTCCGGCGTCGCCTGTTGCCACGGGAATTCGCGTTCGTAGCTCTTGCCGCAACCTCATAGCGGAGATCGCAGAGAGCACAGATCGCGCGAATGATCTTGTGGTGTTTCGGCGGGAGTGAGATCGACCTGACGCGTCAAATAGGTCTGTTCTAGGAGTTGACGACTGACACCGAGATGGTCAGCTAATGCTTGGTGCGTGACACCGCACTCTTGAGCCAATCGATTCAATTCAAATAGAACATACGTTCCTATACCGAAGCCTACCGGGTTTCGGCAGATGCAAGCAATAGCTCACTTGATTTTGCGAGTTTTTGGTCTTCGGCGATTGGAGACACTCGCACGTTCACGTCGGCAAGAAGCTCGTGAAAGTCATCAGTCCGACGTGGCTTCTTGTGACCGACGATCTCAATCCTCTTGCGCTGATCTTCGCCAAGGCCACGCGCACCTGAGCCGACGGCAACATAGGCCGGTGGGTGGATGTCCCAGTGTTCAATATGGAACTGAGGCTCGGAGGTGAAGCGCTGCATCCTGAGCCAGGGGATCACGAGTAGTGCTTACGTCCCCGACCCCACCAAGTCCTGCATAGATGATTGATGCTCGACCATCGATACACATGATGTCGACGTACTTGTTCGAGAAGTCATCCACTACGACGTATTTTGAGCCTTCGCGCCTCGAAGCCCTGTGGTCAGTGCTCTGCCACATACCGAAATCAGAGAAGACTGTCATGTTCAGCGTCATATCAAATCTATGGTAGTAAGAAGAGGGCCCGCGCCGTGTCGGAGCCTCATAACCACATATGGTCGCCATCTTGCCAGACGGGGGTAGAAAATAACGGACTCAGCCTCGTCTCCCGCTCCATCGCCAATGAAAACGCCCCGGTGTCGGGGCGTTGCTGGGTTCTCACACTCGCATCCCGGGGCTGGGTTTACCGCGACCTAACCAGCATCTGATCGTTACCAAACGCTGTTACCCTCAGAACTCAGAACCGCGCCCAGCCTCTGTGTGTCTCCGCCTAGACCCCGTGCACTCCCGCGCCATCCAGCAGCTCGAAGTGCCTCAGGCACACCGGCCTCGTGCCCTGCCCGGTCTTCAATCCCACGAACGCCATCGATCTGCAGTGGCTTACCACGCATGTGCCCGCGTCCAGGCGGTGCAGCCTGCCGCCGGATGTCGCCCACGCCTCAGATAGCTCGTCAAGCCTGTAGCGCCCGCGGGCGCCGCCCGGCGTTGTACTCATCATTAGTCGGGGTTCTCTCTAGTTCCTGACAACCGCCGTCCTGTTAGCGTCTGGCGGCCGCCCAGAAAGGTGCTTGTTGCCTGCAATCCGCAGGCTGCCAAATATCTGCGTCCTGCTGCCGTCAGAGCAGGTCATCAGGACGCCTTTAGGACTGTAAAGACGGTAGCAAACGCTCTCGCTGCGTTCCGTCGGCAGGAGCAGCAATATCTCTCCCTCGGTGGTACATACCTCTAGCCCCTCGGGGAAGGCCTGAGGACCATCCGAGTCCGAAACCAACCCGCCGCGTCCGTCATACAGCCGGTACGACACCATATCCACGCCATTGAGATCGGACTCGATCTTGAGGATCGTCTCCTCCGTATAAGAATCGATGAAGGCAACAAACGCCCCGGGGCGCCGGCCCAGCTTCACCTCGCGATTCCCTTCGCGTCCGCCACAACAACCTTGATGATGCTCATCCGCGCCGCGCGTGTCCCGTTTACCCGGTCAGGCTCCTCAACGAACTTGACCTCCTGGCCCAGCGCCAACTCCTCGAAGTCACCCGGCCGCAACAGAGAACTCCGGTTGAAGAAACACTCGTGCCCTTTACCAGCTACGCGGACTCGACCCCACTCCGAACCGTAGGATCTCACGACCTTCATGACCACTCCGTTGGTCATCTGCTGCCTCCTGCGGGCCCCGCCTCGGCGTGGAACCGAGGCCTCGTCAAACGGCCAGCCCCCTGGCTCGATGCCGCACGACATTTCACGCAGGGCATGCTTAGTCCGCAACTGGCGGTCTTAAACTGGCACGTACTCTGACTCATCTCTCTCCTAACAACGCGAGCTTCGCTCGCCGGACCACCAGTAGGACTCCGCAGTCACACTCTGCGCACAGGCTGGCTCCACTTCGGAACCGAAGAAACCGGTGTTGACCTACGAACGGAGGAGATGTTCGCTCGAAAGCTTGCAGGCCTGAGTTTCGGGGGTTATTACCTTGCTTCGGCGCCTTCATCATAACCGATTCATCCCCGCCTGGATATGACGCTAACGACCGGCTCAACACGGCCAGCTGCCGATCTGCTATGCTGGGCTACAAGCTCCCCTTGATCCGTGCCCTCTAATGAATCTCGGGTCGCTCACCGACACGAGTCCTTACCCACCGCGAATAGTCCGTATTGCGTTTCACGTCTCTTCGGCTCTCGTAGACGGTCCGGTCCTTCGTTATCGGTATCGGAAAGTGCCCCGTGTGGACTAGTGAGGGAAGAGAACTGATCCTTTGAACATTTACGTAGGAAACCTTAGTTTCGACACGTCCGAGCGCGACCTGGAGGCTGCGTTCGCCGCCTACGGCGCCGTGGCTTCGGCCCGCATCGCGACTGATCGAGACACCAACCGTCCCCGTGGCTTCGGCTTCGTCGAGATGGCTAGCGAGGCGGAAGCCCAGGCTGCCATCGCCGGCCTTAACGGCAAGGAGCTGCAGGGTAGGACGCTCACCGTCAACGAAGCCAGGCCTCGCGAAGAGCGTGGCCAAGGCGGCGGTAACCGGCGCGCCGGTAGCAGCCGCTGGTAAGCCCCAACCCATAACCTGGGCAAGGGAGGTCAGCCCAGAGGGCGCTGGCCTCCCTTCACCCCAGCCCTGCCGTTCAGCACACTCAGTCACGAACCGAAAGCGAGCATCACGAATTGGACCACGGCTACGAAGTGGATGAGAATAAGCGCTGCCGCGCCACCACCAAGAAGGAGCGTCAGTGCACACTGCCGGCCCTCGCTGGCATCGATATGTGCGCGCTGCACTCCGGCCTGGCCAAGCCCAACGGCGCCGTCGGTTTCGGCGACGTCCAGGCGCTCGAAGCCTACAAGCGCGCCCTCGGAGCCCGCGGACAGGGCCTCCGCACCACCGCTAGATAAGCCCGAAAGAGAGAACGCACCGTGGCGATTTCGTCGCTGGCATCCGCGCGGCAGTCGCGCCAGACTCCGCACGCGGCCCACGCGGCCGCCTACAACCGCCTCAAGGCAGACATCACCGCCGCCGCCATCCTGGACCGCTCGCTCTCTTTCTACTGGCCGCTGATCCTGGTGGCATTCGGCGGCTACGCCCTTAGCGCCTGGGCAATCGTCATCACGGACGGCTATCTCTGGCTGACTCTGGCCTGCCTCGGCTTCAGCGCCTTCTCCGTCCAGCTCGCCGGCCTCATGCACGATGCCGGTCATCGCGCCGTCTTTCGCTCCACCCGAAACAACAACCTGCTCGGCCTCGCCACCACTGCAGCCATTGGCATGGTCTTTCCCAACTGGGTGCAGCGCCATAACCTGCACCACGCGCATCCCAACCAGCAGGACCTGGACCCGGACATAGTGGTCCCGTTCCTCGTCCTCAACGAGGCCGACCTCGCCGGCAAGGACTCGGTACAACGCTTCTTTATCCGCTGGCAGGCTTATTACTACTACCCACTGGGCGCGCTGGTCAGCTTCTCCAACCGCCTGGGCAGCATTACTTACTTCATGCAGCACCGCACGCGGCCCAACCTGGCGCGCCTGCTCCTCTACCTGCCTGCGATTGTCCTGCTGTTTCCGGCGCCGTTTCTCGCCTTCCCCCTGGAGAAAGCCACCTTTGTCTTCCTGCTGGTCCACATATCGACAGGCATCTATCTGGCAAACTGCTTTGCGCCCAACCACAAGGGCATGCCGTCCGTCGCGAGGGACGCCGACATCTCGTTCCTGGAGCAGCAGGTACGCACGTCGCGCAACGTAAGGGGCGGCCTGCTAACCGACTTTCTGCTAGTCGGCCTCAATCATCAGGTGGAGCACCACCTGTTCCCGGCCTGCCCTCGCAACAAGCTCAAGCGCCTCGGCCCTTACGTACGCCAGGTCTGCGAAGAGCAGGGCATCCTGTATACGCAGACTAGCTTCCTGCGCACCAACAGCATCCTCGTCGCGCACTTGCATCGTGTGTCGCGCCCACGACCGCTCGAAATGGCCGTTACTTAAGAACCGGCGACTGTCATGCGCCCCTTTGGTGGGGCAATGGGGGTGTCCCCCACTCCAACACGAGGCTGCTACGTAGCCAGCCGCACATCCTTCACCGCTGCCGACCAAAAGAAGGTGCGGTCGCCGAAGTCCCGGCCCAGCAAGACTAGCTTGCCGTCCGCGTCAAAAATCGACAGGTCTGATTTCGCGTCCTTGAAAAGACTCTTGGTCTGCTCGATTGTGTGCGAACCCAGGTCTGCGTGCGAAAGGCTCTGTATCTGGTACTTCACCTCTTTAGCCAGCCGATTCGACAGCTGGTGGCGCTGGACGGTGTGGACCTCTGCGTTGCTCACGATGGCCTCCCTAAGGCTCGTCCCGGCGCCCGTCTGACCTCACATCGATCAGCCACGATCACCCGTCGGACGGCAAAACGAAGAAGCCGGCCCGCAGAAACCTGGGGTGTCCGCTTCGCTAGAGCCGGCAGGCCTTTGTTCAGAGGGAGGTTCTAGGGTTTGTGTTGGCAGACTATGCCATCAAAGCGGACTTTACAAGCGACCGCTGCTTAGTCATTGCTACCAACCTGGGATTCGCGCGGGAAGACGAAGGGCGCGCCCAGCGCCGCGACCCCCACTCGCTTGCCGATCTCGATTCCGGGCGTCGCCATCAGGCGCAGCCGCAGCGTCTCGCCGCTCTGCAGCCGTACCGTGATCATCTGGTCGTGCCCGTAGTAGTCGATGTCCACAACTTCCGCCGGCACCCCGTCTTCCGTCACCGCCAGCGACTCCGCCCTGAACATCACATCCACCGGCCCGTCGCCACCCGGCGCATCGAAGCGTCCCAGCACGCACTCAACCTTCGAGCCCGTCGCGTTCCCCGGCAGCACGTTTGCCGCACCCACGAACTCCCCCACCACCCGATTCGCCGGGCTGCCGTAGACCTCGCTCGGTGTCCCAGTCTGCAGCACCGCCCCGTCGATCATCACCGCCACCTCGCCCGCCAGGCTCAGCGCTTCTTCCTGGTCATGCGTCACGATAATCGCCGTGATCCCAACCGTGCGCAGTAGCTCCCGCACCTCACTTCGAACCTCCTCGCGGATCGAAGGGTCCAGGTTAGAAAACGGCTCGTCCAGCAGGATCAGGTCAGGCTCCAGGGCCAGCGCCCGCGCCAGCGCCACACGCTGCTGCTGCCCGCCGGACAGCTCGTGCGGCATCCTCTCCTCCAGCCCCTCGAGGCGCACCAGCGACAGCAGCTCCGCCACACGCGCCCACTTCGCGCCCTTGAGCAGCCCATAGGCGATGTTCGCGCCCACATTGAGGTGCGGGAACAGCGCAAAGTCCTGAAACACCATGCCGATGCGGCGCTTCTCCG
>CAZNHI010000023.1:0-13383 GCA_964572535.1 uncultured Dehalococcoidia bacterium | reverse complement strand
GCCGCAGTAGCAGCGCGTTCGTGCCCTGGCGGCGGCGGTCCGGCGCGATGACCACGCTCGCGGCGCCCGCCGCAAAGATGGCGTCGATGTCAGCGGCGGCGACGAGCGGCAGGTCGGAGGCTAGTACGAGCAGGCTCTTAGCGCCTTCCTGCATGGCGTGACTCCGCGCCTGGATTAGCGCCTGGTTGAGGCCGGCGTGCGTCTCCGCCAGAGTAGCGACGCCCTGCTCGGCAGCGAGCTTGAGCGCGATGGGGTCGGAGCTGACGACGAGGATGTGGTCGATGGCGTCACAGGCCTGAAGCGCGGCCAGCGTATGCAGCAGGAGGCTGCGCGCGAGGTCGTGGCGCTCCCGAGCGCTGAGGACGGAGTCGAGCCGGCTCTTTGCCTCATCGAAGGGCTTGACGGGGAGGACGGCCCAGACCTGATTGTCCATCACGTCAGTTCTTCTTTTGATAGATGCGCTCCAGGAAGCGAGACGTGAACACGGCGTTCACGTCCACGTCTTTGGTGACGATCTGGAACTCGTTGAGGGCCCTAGCGAGGGCCGTCCACTGCTCTTTGGTCTGCCAGCCGTAGCCGTAGCTGGTGGTGAGTGGGGTCCTGGCTCGCGCCAGCTCCGTGGTCAGCATGAACTTCTGCTGGTCGCGGTTCTCCTGGGGCGCGTACTTCATGACGATATCGACGGCCTCTTCGACGTTCTGCGCCGCGTACTCGATGCCACGCAGGGCGCCGCGCAGGAAGCGTTCCAGGGCCTCTGGGTCCTTGTCGATGCCTTGCTGGCTGGCGATGTAGGTTAGGCCCAGCACCGGGATGTTGTAATCGCTGGGGTCGAAGACCTTGACCTTGTAGCCGATGCGTTCAAGCTGTCCCGGCTCGTTGGAGATGAACACAGCGAGGATGTCGACCTGACCCTCGCTGAGGACGCGCGGGTCGAAGCTGACTTTGACCTGCTCAACGTCGCTGGGATTGAGGCCGTTGGCCTTGGCGACGGCGAGAAACTCGACCGGGACAGACCCTTTGTAGCCGAACTTATGCCCCGCCCAGTCGCGCACGCTGTCGATGCCGGAGTTGGCGCCGACCGCGAAGCCCTGCTCGCTCTTCTGGCCGACCAGGGCGATCGCGACGATGGGCAGACCATCTGCTGCACGTTGGACCACCTGCGCGGCGTTGGCAGTCGCGACCTGGACCTCGCCGGCCAGCAGCAGCTGCAGATGCTCGCCGGACTGGGCGTGGCGGATATCGACTTCCAGGTTCAGCTCTTTGAAGAAGCCCTTCTCCTGTGCCACGTAAGCGCCGACGAAGGGTAGATTGGCCTGGGGCTTGAAGCCCGCCATGAACGTGATCTTCTTGGCCACCAGCGCCTGGTCCTGAGATGAATCCGTCGGTTCGTCAGCGGAGCCACCGCCGCAGGCAGCGAGCAGAGTGCTCCACATAATGATGGCGGCGAATTCCCGCCACGGGGCACGAAACAAGAGCCGTATACCGGCTAGATGACTCATAGACCCTCCTGAGGGCGTCGATCTATCCGGATCGGCGTGCGCTAGCTTGTTTACCGCTAGAGGGATTGGACGGCGCCGGATCCTACTGAGTGCAATGTTGGAAACGTCTTGACGACGTGTCTTCGGTTGTGTCCTCCAGACCTATGTCGGGAACATCTGCCGGCTTCGACAAGGCCGTCATGCCTGTTGCTGTCGCGTACCGAACAAGACGCAAGAGATTCTCCGCGCAATTCCGTCGTGGTGTCAATCCGAAGGCTTGACAGCGTTGCTATGCTACGTTCTGGCAGTAAACCCTGTGAGATATACTCGGACACGTTATGTGCGACACGAAGGGAAGCGCAGCGGGCTGGAGGCGCCGCGTCTGGCCCAGCTCGCCCCGTACGTCAACGCTGTCCGCCGATCCTTTGTACAGCAGTGGAAGCAGATGTTCGTGCCCAGCGGCCTGATCAGCCCCGTGGTCAGCGCCGTTGGGCCCGGCATCGTGCTTGGCTACGTGGCGGGGCGCGGCGAGAACCCGACAGCCGTGTCCTACGTATTCGTGGGTGCGGCGCTTTCGATGATCTGGAACATGGGCATCTTCCGCACCGGCTGGTCGCTGGCCAACGAGCATTCCATGGGCACGCTCGACCTGATGATGACGACTCGAACGCCCGTGGCCCTGATCATGCTGGGCAAAGCGCTGGCGATTATCGCCTTCGTCTCGATCGGTGGCGTCGTGGCGTTCCTGCTTGTGTTGGGCGTCTCACGTCAGACGCCGCCGCTGGACAACGCCGCGCTGTTCCTGGCTTCAGGTTGCGTAGCGCTGGTGGCGGTAATCGCCATGTGCTTCGTGTTCGCGCCGTTCTCGTTCATCGTGGGCGTGCGCGGCGGTTTCTTCAACGCGCTGATGCCCTTCGGCAGCGTGGTGAGCGGCTTCCTCTATCCGATCGACGTCTTGCCGGCGTCGCTGGAGGCTGTCGCGCGTTTGTTGCCGACGGCGTGGGCGATGCAGGCGGTCGTAGAGTCAATCGATGGCGGCTCTTCCGGCGCGACGATCCTGCTGCACCTGGGTGTGGCGCTGGCTCTGAGTGCCGCGCTGATGGTAGCGGCCTGCCTGCTGTTCGTTATGGCTGAGCGGCGCGTCCGCCTCAGCGGCAACCTCGGGTTGATCTAGGCACCGCAGAGTTAGGAGGAGCCCATGACGGCGCTGAGACCGTCTTTTCCGGTGGAGCGCATCGCGCGGGAGATCATCACTGGGCCTGAGGACGTCGCCTTCGTTTCCGGGTCGCTGGTCGAGGGTTTCGGTAACGAGAACTCGGACCTGGACCTGTTTCTGGTGCGCGCGGAGGGTGAGCGGACGGAGGACCCGCGCCTAGTGCTGGCAACGGTCGGCATCGAGGGGACGTATGTCGACTATGAGGTCTACAACCAGGCGAACATGGCGGCGATCAGCGCCAGGATCAACGGCACAGATTTGGCGGACCTGCGCTCCGTCTGGGAGCTGCCGCTAGACCGCATCGACCTTTACTACCGCACTGCGGTGGCGGAGGCGGCCTACAACGCGCCCGGCCTAGAGCTGCTGCAGCGCGACTTCGACCGCGAGGTTTCGGCGCGGCTGCTGAGCGTTTGGACGGCGCTGCGCAGCGTCTGGAAGCTGCAGGAAGCTGGGGAGAGCCTGGAGGCGGGGTTTGCGCGGGAGGCACTGGTCTCGGCGCAGGCGGCGGTAGGGTACGCGGCGGACTCGTACCTGGCGAGGCAGGGTGAGGCGTACCCGAACCTCAAGTGGCGCTACGAGAAGGTGGTTCGGCGCTTTGGCAGGGAGTCGGCGCTGTTCCGCAGGCTGTGGGGCCTGAAGTCGCCGGGAGGGCGTGGGGTTACTGCCTACCTGGCTGACGTGGGTGCTTTTTGTGGCGAAATGGGTGTAAGTGGGTACAAATGGGGAACGGATGTGCTGTTGCTGTCGCAGGGGAGGGAGGTGCGGCTGTTTCCGGTCGGCAGGCGGCAGTTGTTGGTGCAGAACAAGACGCTGATCTTCGAGCTGAACCCGCTGGCGGCGTTTGTCTGGAAGACGCTGCGGCGGCCGCTGACGCGTCCTCAGCTGGTCGAGCGGGTGGCGCAGCGTTGGTCGTTGACGCAGGACGAGGCGCGGGTGGAGGTCGATGGGCTGCTGCGGATGTGGCGGCGCTATCGGCTGGTGAGGGAGAGATGATGGCGTCGAAAGCGATGTCGACACCGGTCGTGCGGAGTGAAGAATCGCCGGCGGAGTTCGCGATTTCGCAGTACGTGCTGATCGCGATCGCCGGGGGGGCTGTCGCGAGCATTGGGTTCGACCTGGCGGGCGGGCTGAAGTCTGGGCAGTACGGGATGGTGTTCACGATGGCTCGGACGGCGCTGCACAATTCGATCCGGATCTACCTCAAGGCGACGGGGAGGGTGGTGGTGGACCCGCCGGACGAGGAGGTGTTCGAGCTGTTGCGGGAGTCGGACGCGGCGCTGGCGGAGCAGGCGTGGCGGCTGGAGCTGGAGAACCCGCTGACGGACGCGGAGGTGGCGTCCTACGCGCGGCGGGTGCAGGCGTTTTACGAGGACGGGCTGGGGCTGAAGGCGATGTCGCCGGTGTACAGGCAGATGAACAAGGACCGGGATTGGGGCCGGATGTTCAAGCTGTCGCGGGAGGTGGCGGAGCTGCTGGAGTACCTGGGGGTGAACGGGGTGGCGCCGCGGCTGCAGCGGTTTGACAACTTGATGCGGGAGCGCAAGAACATCCAGCGAGGGCTGAAGGGGTAAGACATCTTGGCCAGGCAGCCTTCAACGTGTGTTTGAAGATTGGAGGTTGCTAATGGCCAACACATCTCTCAGGTCGCGCTTCGAAGTCGGTGAGCCGCTCACGCAGCCCCTGCGCCGGTACAAGGCGCGACTCGACAAGTCGCAAGCTGACATAGCGAAAGATGCCTGGCTAGACGAGAGTTACGTCGCCAGACTCTTCTCAAGAGATCGGACGAATCCGAGCTGGGACGCCTTGATACTCTTGGCGGCTTTCGGGCTGGGCTGTGTTTGGAAGAGACGGACGAACTCCTGATGGCGGCGACTACAAGCCTCTGGCGTTACTCGGAAGCATCAGGTAGCAAGGGGTAGGGCTGGCTGGTCAGCCCTCCTTCCATTCTCCTCCAGGACCAAAGGACAACTAGTCCGGTGGTCGGCCCGCACGGGAGATGTACGCAGATACAGCATTTCGCCGGGCGTTGGTCACGCTGTGATCTGATAAATCACTGCTTCTTGCAGCTCATTCTCGTCGAGCATTCGAAGGAAATCATCTGCTGTCACGCGCTCACTCACTGAAAAGAGTTCATATCTCTCTAATGGCTGTCGACTGCTGCTGCTCAAGGAATACGTCGATTCTGCCAGGATAAGAACCTCACTTGTGACTGAACTATCTAATGACAGCCTTAGCAGCTTCTCGAAATCTCGCCTGTAGGCTCCCTCGAACTTAATGTGAGCAACCTCCGCGCCGATAGGTCCATGGAGCGGGAGAAAGAGCGAATTTGTCAGATAGCCTTGCGACGTCCTCCCTAGAATGATGAGGGCGACGACACGTTCCTCTTGCTTTAATCGATTCCACAGGGCGGGTAGATATGGGGCCTCGAATGGGCCCGCTGAGGTCGCATCTTGAACTTGAACTAGCAACGACTCGAATTTCACGCTAGACAGAATTTTCTTGATATCGTCCCTTGGATCACATACCACGGCGGACAGAATTTCACTCACTGCCACGCATCCTTATCTAGCACTTTCCTTTGTCATCGTAGACATTTCCAATCACGCCTTCCTCAGGGCTGTCCTTACTGCTTTGATCGCTCCACTGCCTCGCGGACATCACCTCTGGAGACTCCCAAACATCGTGCGATTTCGTTCGAGTTCGGTGGTAACCAGTTGCCGCCCTCATAGCCACTCCCTTGCGAGTTGATGGCGTCCAGTATCAGAGATCTGATCACCGTCTCGTCCAGCTCGGCCGACGCAATGCCCAGGCCGACGCCGTCGGAATTCTCGACTCGGATCTGAGAGCGTGCCGAACCGGCCGCGTTGCCAGCAGTCAGCAGGTCTTAAGGTCACGCGCGACGGTGTGCGACCTGCGTCTCGCGGATCTCGCGTGTTTCGATTAGGAGTTCTCCACCGGGGGTTTCGTTGGCGCTTCGTCGGAGGTATGAGAGGGGTTGCTCGCCGGCGTCAGGTCGGTGACGGCGAGCCGGCCGAAGAAGCGCACATCCGCAGCGCCGTGCTTCTCGAGGATGCTGGCCGCGCGCTGCACTTCTTCATCGTTATTCGCCTTCACGGCGACGACTGTCTGGCCGTTGCGCGCCGCCTCCTCGTACTGCTCGAGGTAGTTGCCCTGCTCGCTGAGGTGACCGAACAGCGTCTGCAAGGCGCGGTCGACGATGCCGCTCTCGGCGGACAAGCGCTCGCCTACCATGTCGTTGGAGACCAGGAGCGGCGCTTCCAGGCCCTGCTCGGTGAGGGCGGCCGCAACCGCAGAGGCGGTAGCTGAGTCCCTGACAAGTGCGACGACGTGATTAGCGGGTATCGCTTCCATGCTCATGCGTTCCTCCGGCAGGCCGGAACTGGCCGCTGGCGGCAGCCTGAGTTCCCTGACCGACAGTCAGCGTAGCACACGCAAACCGGGGGACGACGCCGCCCCGTTTGGCGCACGCTCGCTCAGCGAGGTGTAGATTCGATGATCGCCCGCCCGGCGTCGGGTGAGCCCCGAAGGCGTCGTACGTATAGGAGACCGTGACGTTACCGCTGGCGTCGCAGAGGTTGGCCGTGGAGCCCAGACCATCCGTGAGCCGGTAGGTCATGGCGCTGCCATCGTAGGTTGAGATCAGCCCGAGGCCGTAGACGTAGGTGTTGGTCCCGTCCTGCAGGATCACCGGTAGCCCGGCTGCCACGTCCCAGACGTAGTTCGTCGTGCTGCCGCCGGTCGTGCGGCTCATCCTGACGCCGTCACCGTTGTAGGTGTAGCTGGAGGTGGCGCCGCCGATCGTTAACTGGGTCAGGCGGTTCTCGTGGTCCCAGGCGAAGTCGTCTGAGCTGCGTTCGGTCTGGTTGCCCCTCTCGTCGTAGGTGTAGCTGACACCGCCGGCCACGGTCATCTGGTCGGCGTCGCCGTAGGTGTACGACGTGCTGTTCTTGGTCTCGCGGTTGCCCACGGCGTCGTAGGTGTAGTCCACGTCGTCAGATCCGGGGTAGGTCACGTCTGTGATCCTGTAAAGGTCGTCGTAGTCGTAGACATGGGTACCGAGCCCGTCGACACGCTGGTGCGGTTGCCCACCGTGTCCAGCGTGTAGTCACCAGGGGCGATGACTACACGTGGCCTATTGTGCGGGTGGCGAAGGCCTGCCGCTCCTATTGCCGGTGCCACTCTACTCGCTGCAGCGGCGGTAGGTGGGCGTGCATCGTCCGCACCCGGTGGCCGTCGTCTCGTTCGGCCTTGACAGCGTGGTATGGGGAGTTGAGGATCGCCGGCAGCCGAGTTGACGCCAGCTACTGAGCAGCGTGGCTAACCGAATGAGAGGGAACCATGTGGACTACTCGGACGAGGGTTGGCTGGGGACTTATGACGGCGCTGGTCGTGGTCCTGTTTCTCTGGTCGTTGCGGTATTTCGTGTTTGGCGCCGAGGCTTACTTTCCCAAACAACGTGAGGTTTACGAGAACGAGACCCTGGGAATATTGATCCACATTGGCGGCATGATGGTCGCGGCGGTGCTGGGGCCGTTTCAGTTCCTGCGCTCGTTCCGGGACCGCCACCGGGCCATCCATCGTGCCATGGGCCGCGTCTATCTGTGCGGCGCGGTCGTGGGCGGGCTAGGCGGGCTCTACATGGCACAATACTCGGCATCGGGCATTGTCTCAGACGTGGGCTTTGGCCTCCTGGCCATAGTTCTGCTGTTGACGAGCGCAATGGCTTTTATGGCGATCAAGCGGGGCGACGTACAGACACACCGCGAATGGATGACGCGAAGCTATGCGCTGGTCCTGGCGGCGGTCACCCTGCGCATCTACCTACCGTTCCTGGAGGGTGCATTCGGAGAGCAGGACGGCTATGCGATTGTGGCCTGGGTTTGCTGGCTGCCCAACCTCGTTGTTGGCGAGTGGGTGATCAGGAACCACCTTCGAGGCTCTCCGGAGCGTGGTCTCGTGATGGTCTGATTTCCTCGACTGCTGCTTCTGTGTTCTCGACCCAGATGCAGCGGCCTGCTAGGGCGTGGCTGGTAGGAGGGCGTACATGGTCCGGGCCAGTTCGAGGTCATTTACGAGGTCGGGCAGGGGGTCTGTGTAGCCGACGCGGAGGACGGCGCCAAAGTAACCGCCCCGTTCGAACAGATACAGGCGGATAACGAAGAGGTCCGGCGCGGGAGCGCCTGGCTCACCGCTGCCGCTGACCCCGCCCGGCTTTGCCGTCAACTCAAAGGCGATTGACCCACTACCCAGGCCGCCGGATTCCAGTAGCCGTAACTTCTGGATCGTTAGCCCCAGGCTGTTGTCCTCGTTGGCGCTGATGACATCGCGCAGATGCTGTTCGCTGAGCCTCGGCAGTGCGGCCGCGGTCTCGGCGAAGGCTCCCGGTTGCTCCGGCCGGGCAACCGCCACGACGACCCGGCCGGCGTCGGCGGGACCGGTGTAGCTGTTGCCCCGGGAGGAGACACGGAGGGCGATGTCGGCGCGGCTGCCGAAGGGAGATACGTCCGTGTCCGCTGCCGCGTGCATGACGTCGGCCATGAGTTTGAAGCCTGCGGGAGGTGGCGGAAGATAACCCGCGAGCGCCGGGTCCAGCCTGGGCGCACCAATCTCGAGGGAGAGGATGATGGCGAAGAACGCGTTGCCGAACAGCGTGGAGAAGGCCCCGGCGACGACGTCCTTCGCCTTTTCGGTGACTGCAGCACTTACGGGTGGGACGGGCGTCGCGGCCGTGGTCGCAGCCGCGACGGGTGGAGCCGGTGTAGCGGCCACGACTGAGGCCGGGCTCGAGAGGGGCGTCGTGGTGGACGCTTTGTCTGCGCCGCCGCAGGCAGAGAGCGCAAGGACAAGGAGCAGACTGACGGCGAGCGCGTATTTCAAGACGACTCCCGATTGGCCAGTGCCCGCGGTCCCAATTTCGACCTGACTCGGATACGGTGCCTCGTTTCCACCCGCGTCTGAAGGGGCTATGGTGTCGGCGTTGGACTCGGACTCGGAGTCGGGCTCGGCGTCGCGGTTGTGGTCGGCGTCGACGTCGGGACCGGTGTCGCGGTCGCTATGGGGACCGCGACGGCCATGAACCAAGCCTGATTGGACTGATTGACGCACTGCCACTGGTTCACCAGCGCGCCGTCAGCCCTGCTCTCCTGATCGACGGTAATGCACTTCAGTGGGTAGGCCTGGCTGCCGTGGATCCTCTCTACGGAGCAACGGGAGGAGTCACGGGCGGATCTGCCGGTGAGGGGGCGCTGCCCGCAGCTGGGGCACCGACCACAACTACCGATGCCTGGGGAGCCATCATCGGAGCCGGGGGTGCGGGAGCTGCTGGTTGTGTTGGCGTTGCGGGCGCCGTCTGAGATGCGGGGCCTCGCGTCTGATTGGCCTGGCCGGCGTTGGCGTTAGCGCCCCAAGGGGCATAGCCGGCGATGATGAGAAGCGAGATTACCAGCCCGATGACGCCAACGATCATGAGAATGGCGCCAACACTGGCAATGTTGATGCCGACGACCTGGAAGCTGACCGCGAATGCGAGAATAGCGCCAAGGGCTATGAGCGTTAAGCTTGTTCCTGTTGCCACGGATTTTCTCCTCTTTGTTTTGAAGCGATTGCCGCAAAAGATGCCGATGCGGAATGGGCGCGTTAGGGACGCGGGGGCTGCCGGTTGATCACCTCTTGGCGTCCGAAGGCGCGAGCTCACTGGGAACCAGCAGCTCCTCGAAAAGAGCCCGGTAATGGATCATCGCCTGGCGCAGGTCCTCGGTTGAAGCCGGCTCCAGGGCGTTGGCTGTGGCGATTGCGTGTGCCGCCCGATAGTTACTAAGGACGTCTGGGTGGTCGACCGAGATGTCCGCAGCTTGTTGCTCAAAGTTCGTTATGGGATAACCGCGGGCAGCCATGACCTCTTGCACGAGGTTATCCGCCTCTTGAATTGCGCCGCCCGGGTTATCGACAAAGCGTCCCTGGGTGTTTCTCCACTCATCGCCGAAACGCTGTGTCTGACGTGGATCGAGTTCCTTCAGTTGAAGGAGCTCGACGCGCTTTTCTCGTTCAACAAGCAGCTTCTCGCCTTCACCACGGGTTTCGGCCGTCTCAATCGTCCGGTCGTATTCGGGGCCGAAGCGAGCTTTCAATTCTTTCCGACGGCGGCTCTGCTGAATGAACCAGAAGCCAGACACCAACACTATGCCTGCAACGATGACTACCAGAACCAATGCGTCCATGTTTTGTCCTACCTTCCGTAATGCAACTTGAACCTCAGGGAGTCACCGCGGCGTTCGTCTGCGAGATGGAGGGCTTTACACCTCTCGTAGGATTCGCCGCCTGCCGAAGCCATCAAAGAGGGCGCCACTGAGGGCAGCCAGGATGAGCGAGCCTACGATGGTGTAGACAATGAAGGCGATGAGAGACGCAGGTTCAAATACGCCATTTGTATCGCCCACAGCCTGGTTCGTCAGGTGAAACAGGTTGAAGAAAGGCTTCACCCAATAATCACTGCGGCTCAAGATCCAGTGGACGATTTCGTTGTCCTTGTTGGCGTTAAGCAAAAGGAGAAGGAATCGAGCACCCGTCATGAACATCAGGAACGTCAGGAAGAGGCCGGCCAGAAGCGAAAGAAAACGCATATAGGAAACTCCCATTAGTTGGCTCTGTAGAGCTTTAAGTCAGACGAAATAAACGCATGTCTGGCAGTAGCTTCTATCGCCTGTCCGGAGACCACGCGTGCCGACGCCGCCAATAACGATCGCGACGAAGGCGAGAACGAGGGGTGTTAGGAGATACTGGCTTCAACTTTCTCCAACGTAATGCCTCTGGCGTCACCGAGGCGTTACGGGAGTGAAGGCGACTAGCAAGGCACCGGAGACTATTAGACGCCCCTTGTTCAGGACGACTTCTACTAGCTCAGCGTGTTGCGTACGGTCAGGGTGACGACGCGCTTTGTTGCGACGTCGATGGCCTTGAGGGCGAGGGCGACGCGTTTTTCGGCGGGGAGCAGGTCCCAGATGGCCACCGCGACGTCATCGGGGGCGCCGCGCAGCTCGAAATCGTAGGGGCGCTGGGTGAAGGAGGGGACGGGGGTCCCGTCGGCAGCGTAGGTGTGCAGGCAGTAGCCGACTCCGGGCTCGAGCATGCCGTAGGTGTAGACGCTGTGCAGCGTATCGACCGTCGTGCCGCGGACGGCGTTGGCCAGATAGACGGCGGGCCGAGGGCCGCTGAGGTCGGTGAGGCCGGCGATGCGGGGCGTGAAGTTGGGGGCGTCGGTCTCGTAGCTGGTCTGCCTGACGGCGTCCGCGAAGCTGCCGCCTTGCGCCAGGTGGCCGACGATGAGGTCGGTGTGGCTGCCGTTGGTGACGACGTGGCGGTCGCCGGCCGAAGCGAGGGCGCGGTAGTAGATATTGGGGTCGTCCGTGCGTCCGGCCTCGTCGAAGGGCTGGGTGCGCACGTCTGGGCCAGTGACGACGAGAATGCGGTTCCTGGAGCCGGCGCTGCGGGCGGTGATCCAGTAGATCTGCAGCAGGAAGCGCCCGGTGGAGTCAAGGCCGATGATGATGCCCCGGCCCGGGTAGGTGTTCGACTTCAGCCGCTCGCGGCCGTCCGCCATGCCGGTGCTCCTGCGCTCCTGACCTCCTCGAGCGTGAACAGCGCCCAGAGGTCGACGCCGAGGCGCGAGAGGCGCTGTGCGGCACCCTGATCGCGGTCGACCAGCACCATCATAGAGGTGACGTTGTGTCCCAGCGAGCGCAGGATTTCGACGCAGCGGACGCCGCTGGCGCCGGTGGCCGAGACGTCATCGACGAGGAAGACGTCGGAGGCGGGCGGCAGTTCGGCGTTGAGCCAGCCGGGCAGGCCATAGGGCTTGAGCTGCTGGCGCACGTAGCGTCCGAGAAGGGGGCGTGGCGTGTCGCAGGAGAGGGTGACGATGCCGCTGACCAGGGCGCAGGCGGCGCTAACCTCACCGGCGACGACGGTCGCAGGCGTTTCACGCACAACGTCGAGGATCAGTGAGGAGGCGAGACGGAGGCCTGCGGGGTCGCCGAGGACGAGGTGGCCCTGCACGTAACCGCTGACCGTGCGGCCGTCGCTGCGGGTGAAGGGCGTGGCCGAGATCGAGGCGGCGACGATGTGCAGCAGGCGCTCGCGTTCGGCGCGGCGCGACGGGGGGTCGTAGCGGCGGAGGCCGGTCACTTCGGGGTGTTGTGCTGCGCAAGTTGCGAATCGATCAAGGCCAGTGCCGCGGCGATGGGCTGTGAGGCGTCGCCGCTAGTGTCGAGGCGTACCAGCTCACCGGCGCGCGACAGGGCCGCGAAGGCAGCGTGCAGGCGGGTGAGGTAGGCCTCGTCCAGGGGGTTGGTGTCGTCCGGGCGGGCGCGGATGCGGGCGACGGCGAGGTGGGGCGGGGCGTCGGCCCAGAGGGCGAGGTGAGGGCGAGGCAAGTGACGACAGACGTCGCGCAGCCAGGGCTCGAAGTCGTGGCCGCGGGCCAGGACGTTGGCGAAGGTGGTGAAGACATAGCGGTCGCTGATTACGATCTCAGCGGCGGCCAGGCGCGGCACCACGACGACGTTGCAGTGGTAGAGGCGGTCGCCCAGGGTCGCGAGGTAGAGGGCGCGGTAGTCAGCGGCGGGGGCGTCGTTGTGGAGGGCGAGCTTGAAGATATCGGTGGCGCGCATCGAGGGGGTCGGTTGCTGGGTGGCGGACACCGGCAGGCCGCGATCCTGCAGGGCGGCGGTGAGCGCCTGGACGAGCGTGGTCTTGCCGCTGCCGTCCGTGCCTTCGACCACGACGAGCAGGCCCGAAGGCGGATGAGGCCCCAGCGCTACCGGCGTGTCCCAGCGCATCAGAGCACGACGACTCTGCCATCTACGATGCGGATCTTGAGCAGCGTTTTCACGCGCACGCCACACTTCTCGAAGACGCGGGCGACGCCGTCGTTGTCGACCTTCTCGACCAGCGCGACGACGTCATGGACGCGGGCGCCCAGCGCTTCGACGGCGCAGAGCAGCGCGATCAGGGTGCCGCCGGTGGAGATGGTGTCGTCGATGATCGTGACGCGATCGCCGGGCTCGATGCCGTTCACGTAGAGATGGCCCTCGATGTATTCGGACTGGAGCGGCACCTTGTAGCTGGGGATGTCGTAGCTGTAGCGGCGCGCCATGGCCAGCGGCAGGCCTGCTTTGAGCGCCACGACGCCGCCCAAGGTTGCGCCCTTGTCCTCCTCGACGAGCAGCTTGTCGCAGTCGAAGTCGCCGAGGCGCAGGATCTCGTCCGCGGCCTCGGCGAGGATCTCGGGGCGCAGGGCGGGCAGCTGATCCGTCAGCTCGTTGACGGTGGTGTAGTAGCGGCCGGAGAGCACGACGCCGGCGCGTTCATAGACTAACTTCAAGCCTTCCAAGGCTGCCTCCTGAGCTGAATTCCTGGCGAATGCGTGGGATGTCCGGTTTGCCTGAGGGCGTGCGGGGCAGGTCCGGGACGATGAGGACCGCGGCGGGGACTTTGTAGGGGGAGAGACGCTCGCGGCAGTGGGCGATGAGGGTGGGCTCGCTGAGGGTGGCGCCGGCGTGGAGGACGATGACCGCGGCGACGGCCTCGCCGAGTTCGAGTGAGGGGGTGCTGAAGACGATGGCCTCCGCGACGCCGGGGTGGGTCAGCAGCGTGTCTTCGACCTCCCGCGGC
>CAZNHI010000022.1:0-13504 GCA_964572535.1 uncultured Dehalococcoidia bacterium | reverse complement strand
GGCCGCGGCGGTCGAGCCGGTGGCCGCGAGCGCCCTGCGCCGGCTAATGCGCTGGTCTAGAACTTTGTCCCAGTAGGTCTGCATAGTTCCTCCCTTGGCGGGCTTTCGGGGCCCTACTAGATCAATACGCCGTGACGGACACAATTGGGCTTGCCGCTAATGAAAAAGGCATCGTCTATGCGGGTGTGAAAGGGATAGGTGCGAAACATGATTCTGATGCGCCAAATCTATGGGCGACGCGCATCCCTTGTCAATACTGGAGGTTATCCGGCGTGATTTGTGGCCTTGATTCGCCTTCTGTTTTTATCGATCATGAACTCAAACTGCTGTCATTATAAGATACGTCGATAATTAACTGAGTCTGCGTCCTCATTCAGCCTCCAGTGAAAGCCCGCGCGATAGGGGCGGCGAATCGATCCCTCGTATCACCAGGGCAGGCCCTTGAGTCCCATAACCCCCTTGAGCGACGCGATCTCGCCGGAGTGAAACGCCACGTGCACCAGCACCGTGTCCGCGATGACCCAGCCCATCGATTCCTTGCGTCCGAAGAAGTCGATCGGCTTGTCGAGGTCAGCGTCACTGATGCTGTCGAGGAAGGCGTCGGTGGCGGCGAAGACGGCCTTGCCGTACTCCTGCAGCTCCTTCATGTGGCCTTGTGCCACGGCGTTCCAGTCGTGCTCCGTACTCTTGGCGTCCAGCCCCAGCTTCGAGGCCCAACCGCCACTTTTGAGCAGCTGATCCCTGCCCTGGATCAGCTGGTTGAAGGCCCAATCCTCACCACCGACTGTGTGGCCGTAAATCTCGCCGATCGGGCCGACGGTCGCGCCGGGGAGCTTACGGCCCAGCGTGGCCGCGTCGGTCTCCTGAATCGCCGCCTCCAGGTACTGGCGCGCCAGCCCAAGCGTTTCCTTAATCGCTGCTACGCCGTTCATCTCGAATACCTCCCTGTCGTCTAAACGAGCGCATGCTATCAGGTACCTGGCGGATCTTGTCAGGTGAGAGAGCGTGACGTTTGCGATACCCTGATGCGAGGCTGCTTTCGATGAACCAGCCTGGCAACAGAAAGAACGGGCGCTTGGCCGAAATCCGCATCGATAACTACCTCAACGAATCAGACTTATTCGCCTCCATGGCCGTCGACGTCAAACGGGGCCTTACCACCACTCCCAAGCAGCTGCCGCCAAAGTACTTCTACGACGAACGGGGCTCCGAGCTGTTTGAGCTGATCACGGAGCTGGACGAGTACTACCCGATGCGCGAAGAGGGCGCGCTGCTCAACGCCGTCGCGCCAGGGCTGATTGCGTCGATCGCGCCGTACGAGCTCGTCGAGTTGGGCTCGGGCTCGTCGACGAAGACGCGGGCCTGCCTGGACGCTGGGCGCGCCAACGGCTGCCTGCAGCGCTACGTCGCTTTCGATGTCAGCGAATCGATCGTGCGTCAGGCGTCGGTGGAGCTGCTGCAGCGCTACGACGGGCTGGAGGTCTACGGCATCGTGGGCGACTTCTTTCGCCACCTGGACAAGATTCCCCCTGTGCTGGGCAGACGGCTGGTCCTCTTCCTGGGCGGCACGCTGGGCAACCTCTACCGCGATGAGCGCGTGGCGCTGCTACGGCAGATCGGTGCCCTGCTGGGGCCGGACGACCGCCTGCTGGTGGGCGTGGACCTGGTCAAGGACGTGAAGGTCATCGAGCTGGCGTACAACGACCCGGCGGGCGTGACGGCGGCGTTCAACAAGAACATCCTCAGCCATATCAATCGCGGCCTGGATGGCGATTTCGACCCGGAGGCGTTTCAGCACGTCGCCTTCTTCAACGCAGAGGAGTCGCGCATCGAGATGCACCTGCGGCCGGCGACAGCCCAGACGGTACACTTGCGCAAGATCGACCTGACGGTGACGGTGCAACCGGCGGAGACGATCTGGACGGAGAGCTCGCACAAGTTCACGCCGGAGTCTGTGAACCAGATGCTAACGGCGGCCGGCCTATCGCTGCGGGAATGGTACGCGGCGCCGCGGGACATGTTCGGGCTGGCACTGGCGGGCCCGGCCTAGCGAGTTGTAAGGCTCCCGTAAGCACTTCAGGCCACGAAGCACGCTAGAATTTACAGCGGGAGAATGCACACCCTGCTTCAGCAGAACAAGTTTGAGGTAGACACCATGATCAGCATGAGACTCGGGCAGCCAGGCAGGGACCGCGCGTCACTGGCAGAGGCGTTTCGCGCCGTCAGGGCCCAGACAGAGAAACTCTGCGAGCCGCTGGAGACCGAGGACTACGTCATCCAGTCCGTCTCCGAGGTTAGCCCGCCGAAGTGGCACCTGGCCCACACCACCTGGTTCTTCGAGCACTTCGTCCTGGCGGAGGCGCAGACGGACTACCAGCGCTTTCACCCCAGGTACGCCTACCTGTTCAACTCTTACTACAACCTGGCCGGCGAATATCACCCCCGGGTTAAGCGCGGCGTCCTCTCCCGGCCTACCGTCGCCGACATCTACAAGTTCCGCCAGCACGTCACCGAGCGCATGCTCGACCTCATCGACTCCGTAACGGAGGAGGAGCTGGCCCGCATCGAGCCGACGCTGACCATCGGGCTGAACCACGAGCAGCAGCACCAGGAGCTGTTGCTCGCCGATATCAAGCACATCCTCTGGTGCAACCCGCTGGAGCCCATCTACCGCGAGCGTGAGGACGCCCCCTCGCAGCCGGTGCAGCCGCTGGGCTGGCTCGAGTTCAAGGGCGGCTTGCACGAGACCGGCTTCGACAACGGCTCTTTCGCCTTCGACAACGAGTCGCCGCGACACGCCGTGTTCCTGAACGACTTCCGCATCGCCGACCGCCTGGTGACCAACGCTGAGTATCTGGCGTTCATGGCGGATGGCGGCTACAAGCGCAGCGACCTCTGGCTCTCTGACGGCTGGTCCACGCTCAACGAGCAGCGCTGGGAGAGCCCCCTGTACTGGGAGCAGCGCGAAGGCGAGTGGTGGAACTTCACCCTGGCGGGCATGCGCAAAGTCGACCCCAACGAGCCCGTCTGCCACGTCTCCCACTATGAGGCCGACGCCTACGCGCGCTGGGCGGGCAAGCGCCTGCCGACCGAGATGGAATGGGAGCTTGCGGCCGCGGGTCAGAAGCTCGAAGGCAACTTCGTCGATTCAGAGCGCTATCACGTGGCGCCGCTGAGCAACGGCTCGTCGCAGTTCTTCGGCGACGTCTGGGAGTGGACGCAGAGCGCCTACCTGCCGTACCCAGGCTTCACGCCGCTACCGGGCGCCGTGGGCGAGTACAACGGCAAGTTCATGTCGAGTCAGATGGTGCTGCGCGGCGGCTCCTGCGCCACTCCGGAGTCACACATCCGCCCGACGTATCGCAACTTCTTCCAGCCCTACCTGCGCTGGCAGTTCATGGGACTGCGGTTGGCGGAAGACGCCTAGGCTGAGTCGGGGACCTGCTCCGCAGCGGGATACTCCGTCGGCTCGAGGACTTGGAACGCGACGACACCACTGATCAGGCCAAAGAGGAGCGCTCGCGCCGCGTAGCCCAGCACGTTTCCGTCGAGTGACCCGACTACGATGCCAAGAGCGGTAAGAGTCACCGTCATGCTCGCAACGAACCAACCCAGATTCGTCTCAATCCGCCTGGTCAGGCGTGCTAGGCGAGTTCCCAACCCCGAATGCACGTACATGTCGACTCCCCGGATGATCACCATGAACAGACCGCTGGCTACCAGGCTGGTGTAGTCCGGGCCGAGCGCCCCCAGCAAGTAAATACCGGGGGTGAGCTGCAACGCGCCCAGCCCCGCTTCATCTCAAGCGTCCTTGAGGTAGTCCTTGTGCTCGTAGCACCAGATCCAGGACGCCTCGCCCAGGGGCATACGCGCGATGATCGGGTGGCCGGTCTGCTGCCAGTGCTCCGTGTCGTGTGAGCTCCTCGACTCGCAGCAGCCGACGAAGCCGCATTCGGTGCACATGCGCAGTGGGCCGTTGATACCGCAGACCTGGCACTTGTCAGCCTTGGGCTGCACGTCTTTGCTGAACTGCGTTAGGTGGTCGCATTCGGTCTTTAGCATCGAAACGCTCCTTTAGCCGCGTCTAATGATAACGGCCGGGTACGGCCCAGCAAGAGGGTAGCGGGGTGGACTTGCCTCTCTTGTCTCTTGCACTTAGCCCCACAGGCGCTTGCTGGCGATGCGCGCACCCTCCGCCATCGCCTGGAACTTGGCCCAGACGACCGTCGGGTGAATCTCGGGGTTGTAGCCCGCGACGGACGAGAACCCGCAATCGGCGCCGGCGATCACGCGCTCCTTGCCGACGAGCTTCGCGTGGTTCTCGATCTGGTCCGCGATCCACTCCGGGTGCTCCACCAGCGCCGTCGCGTGGCTGATCACGCCGGGGATGATCACCTTGCCCTCCGGCAGCTTGGTGTGCTCCCAGACGTGCCATTCGTGCGCGTGGCGCGAGTTCGCGACCTCGTAGGAGTAGCCGGAGACGTTGATTTGCAGCATGAGGTCTACGAAGTCGGCTAGCGGCGCGTCGTGCACGCGCGGGCCGATGTTGATGCTGTAGCAGGTGTGGTAGCGGACATTCTCGGCCGGGATGCCGGTGAGCGCGTAGTTCAGCACCTCGACCTGCTGCTCGGCGTCGCGGCGGCGCACTTCCTCGGGCGCGGTGTCGTGGCCGTACATCGTCGCGAAGGTCGGGTCGTCCACCTGCAGGATCAGCCCCGCGTCGACGATCGCCTGGTACTCGACCTTGAGCGCGTCTGAAACGGCCTGCATGTACTCGTCTTCGGTCTTGTAATACTTGTTACGACCGGGAGCGCGCGGCGCCATGGCGGGCATGAAACCGTACTTCGCGCCCGTGGTCTGCATCGCCGCCTTGAGGTTGTCGATGTCGCGTTTGAGGTCAGCCTGGCCGATGTAGGTGACGGGGCCGCTGCAGATCAGAGGGCTGCGCTCCTCCTCGACGGGGTGGCGATCCTCGCGTTGGCCTTCGTACCATTTGTAGTACTCAGGGAAGGCGAGCGTCTCCTTGGTGTCGCCGTAGCGTCCCATTGCCATCGGCGAACCCTCCGGCGAGGGCTCGAAGCCGCCGAGGCGGTGACGCACGTAGTTGTTGAAACTCGTCTTGCTGATCTCGCCGTCGCAGACGATGTCGACGCCGCACTCGACCTGCTTCCTGACGATGTCTTCGACACCCTTGCGCAGCGCCGCGCTGAACTCCGCCTCGTCGACGGGCCGGCCCTTGATTCGCGCCTGGATCATGTCGAGGATGTTGTGCGGCCGCGCCAGGCTGCCGACGTGGGTGGTGAGGATGCGGTCCGTGTTCTGCTGCATGAGCGAAAGGCTCCTTCTTAACTAGTCCCAGCGCGCCTGCATACGCTAGCGAATCGCAGGGCTCAGGGCCAGAGGCACAAACCGTCTAAGGCGCAATCGAACCGCGGTCTCAGCGAGTAATCGGAGACAAGCTAGGCAAGGTCGCGGCGCAGCTCTTCAAACTGCTCTTTCGAGATCTCGCCGCGTGCATAGCGTTGCCGGGCGATTTGGAGTGGCGAGTCTTCTGCAGGGCCTGATCTATCGTCTCGCCGGGTTGCCTGCAGGAACACCCAGAACATCGAAACCCAGAAGAGCGTGAAGAGAATCGCGCCAAACAGCATCCACCAGCCCATGCCGTCGTCTGAGTGCCACATACACGGCCTCCCTCTGGCATCCGTGGAGCGAGATGCCTTACGTCGATCATCAAACGACTGAGGGCATGGAGCCCACGGTCATTCGGCCCATCTGTTCGGCAGCAGGTTCCGGCGCTACGGCAGCCTGATCTCTGCCGTGGCGTTGCGGGGCGTGCGCGTGTCCCCCGGGGCGAAGTTGGGGCAGACCGTGGTGACGCCGGCGTTGGGCGCGCCGGAGACGACGAGCAGGATCGAGTCCGGGCCTTTGGCGCTGTGGATGAAGGCGTCGTCAGCCTCGTTCTCCAGCCCGATGGTCTTGCCGTAGCTGGCGAGCTGCCGCTTCGTCTTGCCGTAATGCTCCCAGAGGAACTGCCTGACGTCAGCCTTGGACCAGCCCTTGCTCGCGACGATGTTGGCGTGCTCCGGCCCCATGACCACGGCGCAGCAGCAGTTGACGTTGTATGGTGGCGCCTCGTAGATGCCGCCGGCGTAGGACATCGAGTCCGCGATCGTCATGAGGATCTCTTCCGGTACCTGGGTGCTGCGGTGCTCAACGTGGAGATCGCTGCGCACCATCATCATGGTCGCGGTGCTGGCTTCGGGCGCGAAGCCGCGCTCGACGTGCAACGGCTCCCACGGGCTGTCCTCTTCGTTCTCGGCGATGCAGAAGGCGTACTTCGCGGGCGTGCCCTGGGTGCTCTGGTCGAATTCATGCGGTTTGACGCCGAGCACGTTCATGATGATCAGGCGCAGCGCCCGGCCCAGCGTCGCGTTAGCGCGATCGCCGGGTCCGAAGATATTCTCTAGGTAGTTGATTCCCAGCCTGTCGCGCGCGGGGCCGTTGATTATCAGCATCGTCGCCTGACCGGTCGTGCTCTGCAGCAGGCCGCCGCCGGAGTCCATGCTGCGAAATGCGTCGAGGGCGGCAAGCAGGACAGGGAAGTATTCGGGCTTGCACCCCGCCATGACGGCGTTGATCGCGGCCTGGCGTACGTTGCAGGTGCGGTTGAGATGGTTCTGGACCAGCAGCACCTCATCCGGGCTGCGCTCAGTCTGAGCCAGCGCCTCCGCGACGAACTCCTCGACCGGCGGCACCACCGGCAGACCGTCCGTCCAGCCCTTCTCGAAGTAGTACTCGATGGCGGCGCGCGCCTTCTGCATGTCCTGCAGGGTCAGCCCTTCGACCATCTGAAGCGGGACGGAATCGGACTTCACGCGCGTTCCCCTACTCAAGCCCCAGGATTTCGATGATCTGCGGCAACACCTCCAGGGCGCGCTGCTTGATCTGCTCGGGCTTCAGATTGCCGATCGGATGCGGGACCATGGCGTACTTGAAGTCCGGGTAGTCGTTGCGGCGGGCCATGGCTGCGGCGGCGCGCGTGAACTGATGCGTGATCACGCAGGCCGTCGGGACGCCTCGCTTTTCGAGGAGGGTTGCGTCGGCCACACTGGCCGCACTACAGCTGCCTCAATCACCCACCCCGGCGAGGACGACATCGCAGTTCGCCGCCAGCTCGTCAAAGGTCGCCTCGGACGCCGGCAGCGAGAAGTTGGGCTTGCTGCGGTGCACTATCTCCGCGACGTCGAAGCGCTGCGCCAGCAGTTCGCCCACGGCGTAGAGGACGGCGTCGGCGTTGAGCTTCGAGTTGCTGAGCAGGCCGATCCTCTTACCGTTCAGGTTGCCGGGCCGCGGCGCCAGCGCGGCGTGGCCTTCCTGGGAGGAGCCTTCGGGGTTGAGCAAGATCATGGGGCGCCATCCTTTGCTGAGAGGTGTCGCGCTATTCTAGCGCGCCGAGATAGACGTAGGGGGCACGCTCAGCCCGCCAGCGCCGCCTTCACGCCCGCGACCAGCGTCGCGGCGTCGCGGGGGTCTACGGTTCTCGGGTCTAGCAGCAGGCGCCCGTCTTCGATGCGGCCGATTATCGGCGTCTCCCCGAGGCGCAGGCGTTTCGCGAAGGCTTCCAGGGCGGCGCCGCCAGGTGCGTCTATAGCGACGAGCTTTGTCGGCAGGCTCTCCTCCGGCAGGCTGCCCCCGCCGACCATCGAGCGCCCGTCGATCACCATGGCGCCTCCGCCGATCAGGCGCGCCCAGCGTCGCGCCTGGGCGCCAACCTCAGAGACCGGGGTGGCGATCATGCGCCAGACGGGCACCTCGCGCTCAGCTTCGCCTTTGACGTAGTGAAGCAGCGTAGCGTTGAGCGCGGCGATGCTCGACTTGTCCAGGCGCAGCGCGCGGGCCATGGGGTGGTGGCGCAACTTCGCGATCAGGTCGCGTTTGCCGGCGATGACGCCTGCCTGCGGCCCGCCGAGCAGCTTATCGCCGGAGAACATGACCAGGTCTGCGCCGGCCCGGATGCTGTCCTGCGGCGTGGGCTCCTCCGAGAGCCCGTACTTGCGCGTGTCCAGCAGGCAGCCGCTGCCCAGGTCGTCCAGCAGCAGCAGGCCGCGCTCGTGGGCCAGGAGCGCCAGGCCGGCGAGCGGCGCCGACTCCACGAAGCCGATGACGCGGAAGTTGCTGGAGTGCACCCGCAGCAGCGCCACTGTAGATTCGCCGATTGCAGACTCGTAATCGCGTAGATACGTCCGGTTGGTTGTGCCGACCTCGGCCAGGGTAGCGCCGCTCTGCGCCATAACCTCCGGGATACGGAAGCCGCCGCCGATTTCGACCAGCTGCCCGCGCGAGATCACGACCTCGTCCTTCCCGGGAAGGACGAGAGCCGAGAGCGTCAGCAGCAGCGCGGCGGCGTTGTTGTTCACCGCGATCGCCGCCTCGGCGCCGGTGACGCGACAGAGCAGCGCTTCGAGATGGTCGTAGCGGCTGCCGCGTTCGCCTGCCTCGAGTTCGTACTCGAGGTTGCTGTAGCCCCGCCCGACGGCGGTCATCGCCGCCAGCGCCGCGTCCGAGAGCGGCGCCCTGCCCAGGTTGGTGTGGATGATCACGCCCGTCGCGTTGATCACGGGCCGCAGGCTGGCGCGCAGGGAGGCGTAAGCACGCTCTGCCGCCGCCCCTGCGATCGACGCTAGCGACACGTCGACGCCGCCGTTGCGCAGCGAAACACGCCGTTCAGCCAACTCAGAGCGCGCTGCCTCGGTGGCCGCCTCGGCCCCAAGCTCCGCCGCGGCGAGGCGCATCGCCTCCTCAGCGAGGACGCGGTCGACGGAGGGCAGGCGGCGGTACTCGTTGCTCACGGGGCGATCTTAGTCGAACGGGCGGGAACAGGAGGAACCAATGGAACAAGAGGAACACCTCACGAAATGTTGCCCTTGTTTCCCCGGTTCTTCTGTTCCCGCCCCAATTGAGGGTTCTTCCCAATTGTGACGATCGTTAGAGAGGTAGAAATTAGGCCGCAGAGGTAACGTTATGTCAGAAACAGCCCTGGAGCAGCGCACTACACCCACCTACAGGCGGCCCGTGAAGACCTGGCTGTTCGCAGCTCTGCTCTTCGCCTTTGGCGTTAGACTGCTTGCCGCCCGGGACAACTAACGTGTGCTGCCGCACCGTCGTCAGGCCGCTCGACCTGCAGCTGGCGAAGGCGACCCTGACGATCGGCCAGTTCAAGCCGGTCTACTTCGCGCCTGACAATCCCGATTTCGCGATGCGCTGGGAACGCGAGGTGCCCGAGGAGGGCGCCGTGGTCACAGTGCACGTAATCAAGGATGCCCTGGAACTGAGCATCTCCCCCGCGATCAGCACCTTCGACCACCACAGGGGCAAACGCATAGCCGCCGGCATCTACTTCGAGATCGCGGCGCGCTACGCCGAGAAGGTCGGCGGCGTCGTGGTCCAGCGCGCGACGGTCGAGGGTTGCACCATGGGCGAGACCTCGAAGGAGCTGCTGCTGGCGTCCTACCCGTCGATGCCGTTGAGCTTCGACCGCATCTGTGCCGGCTTCCAGGAGACGATCCTCGGCGAGGCGCACCACTACCACCAGGCCGCGTAGCGACCCCACACACCACCACCACCCCGGCAATCTGGCAATCGAGCAATCTGGCATGGGCAACGAAAGCTCTTTGCCCGATTGCCTGCTTGCCCGATTGCTGGGGCGGCGTCCTGGGGAGGGGGTCGTTGGCGGAAGTGCGAGGGAGTCGAACCCTCCTCCCAACGCGTAGGCGTCGGGACAACGATTTTGAAGACCGCGAGAGCCACCGGGCCCCATCCACTTCCGCCGGCGAGTCTAGCATCCGGCCGGCCGGACAGGACCGTGCGCCTACAATCCTCGCATGCTCCCCCAGCGCTCTGACGCCCTGCTCGCTGCGGCCTGGCTGGCGTGCCTTGTTGCGTTCGTGGCGCTGGCACTTTACGTAGCGTCGCGTAGCGGGCCCGGCCTCGACCTTGACGGCATACGAGCCGTACAACACTCGCCGTACCTTCTCGGCGACGTGTTCGACGTGATCAGCCTGATCGGCGGGGGCTGGCCGCTGACCGCGATCACAGCGGTCGCGGTCGCAGCGTTCTGGGCACGAGGTCACACGCCTGAAGCGGCCCTGCTGGCGATGACCGTGGTGCCGCGCGTCCTGCAAAGCTGGGTAAAGGAGATCGTCGAGGCGCCGCGGCCGGCGCAGGACCTGGTCCAGGTACGGCACCTGGTCGAGAGCTACGCCTACCCCTCCGGCCACGTCGTCGCGACGGCGGCGGTCTTCGTGCTGCTGTTCGTATTCGCAAACAGGCTGCGCCTGTCTCCGGCGGCTACGCTGGCGATCCGCGGCGTCGCCGTGGTAATGGTGGGCGGCATCGGCTTCGCTCGCGTCTGGGCGGGCGCCCACTGGCCATCGGACTGTATCGGAGGCTACCTGTTCGCCGCGCTGTTCCTCATCCCGATTCTGAGGCTGCACGCCGGCCTCAGCCGCCGCGGCGGGGCAAGCCGGACGTCTATTTAGGCGCCGGTCGCCACAGCCTTCAGGGCGACCTGAACGAACAGGCTGATGCGCTGCCGCATCTCACGCAGCGTGCTCTGAAAGACGGCGAGCTTGACGACGTCTGACCCCTCGGCCGCGGCCGGGTCGGTGAAGCTCCAGTGGATGCGCTGCGGGTCGCCGGGGAAGACGGGGCAGCGTTCGGCGGCGCTGTCGCAGACCGTGATCACGTAGTCGAAGCTCTGGTCCAGGTACTCGTTAAGGCTCTTCGAGCGCAGGCTGCTAATCTCGAAACCGTCCTGCTCCAGGACTTTGACGGTGAAGGGGTTGATGCCCTTCGGCTCGGTGCCGGCGCTGTGCACTTCGAAGGCGTCTTTGCCTGTGCCCTTGAGCAGCGCCTCGGCGATGATGCTGCGGGCGGAGTTGCCGGTGCAGAGAAATAGGACTCGAATCGGCGTCATTTGTCGTCTCCTCTCACGAGCGTGTAGGCGAAAGCGCCCAGGACGGCGCCCAGCGGCGGGGCGATGAGGTAGATCCAGACGTCGGCGAGCTCACCGGAGACCAGCGCCGGGCCGAAGCTCCGCGCCGGGTTCATCGACCCGCCGGAGATCGGTCCGCCGACCAGCACGTCGAGGCCCACCGTGGCGCCGATCGCCAGCGCGGCAGACTGGCCGACGGCGCGCGCGTCCGTGGCGACCGACGTGATCACGAACATCAGCATGAAGGTCAGCATCACCTCGAGGCCGAAGGACTGAGCGTCGGTGCCGGAAGGTCCCGTCACGCCGGACTCGATCGCGTCGCCGAACAGCGCCCAGAGCAGCGTGGCGCCCAGGATGCCGCCGGCGACCTGCGCGCCGATGTAGGGCAGGACGTCGCGCGGCTGGAAGTGACGGAACAGCGCGAAGGCAATGGTCACGCCGGGGTTGAAATGCGCGCCGGAGACGTGTCCCAGCGCGTAGATCAGGGCCAGGATGATGATGCCGTTAGCGGCGGCGATGCCTTCGATGGTGAAGGCGCCGTCGCGGTAGGCGCCGATCACGGCCGAGCCGGGGCCGAAGAACACGAGCAGAGCCGTGCCTACAAGCTCCGCTGCAAGACGCAGGTGTAGCGGCACGGCCAGGAGCGGCGGCACGCGGGAGGCGACAGCCGAGCTCACAGCGCCACCATCTGCTGCTTCAGCCAGACCAGGGCGTCCTTGACGATGCAGTAACCGGAGCGCGGGCTGGGGTCGCACTGCTTGATCAGGCCGGCTTCCTTGAGCACGCGCAGGTGCTCCGAGACGGTCGATTGCGCCAGGCCGGCGTGACGGGTGAAGTCGACGCAGCTGGCGTCGCCGCTGTCGGAGAGGATCTGCACGATCTCGAGGCGCACCGGGTGAGACAGCGCCTTGAGCATCGTCGAGAGCCTATCCGCTTCGAGGCCAATGAACTTAACCGACTCCACAGCATCGTCAGCCTACGATTGGGCACGGTCGAGGACAAGCCTCGCAGGCGCGGTTTTACAAGACGTTTACGGAGGCTGCCTTTCTTTGGCTTCGTCTGCCTCCTTCTCCGGTATTTCTAAATCCCATATTGACAAAGTCCGCATTTTAACTTTAGAATTTACTAAAATAAGAGAGTGAGGTTTTCTATGACTTCGGGGTTTCACGACGTATTACGCCAACGATTGGACGAGCTCAAGAGTGAAGAACTAGCACTCTTGGCCGAACGCGATAACGTAAATGCCTCCCTCCAAGTTGTTGCCGAACAGAAGGGACACCTGGAGGCCCTGGTTAGCTCCACCAACGGCGTGTCCTCGCCAGCAGTCGCTCGCTTTATCCATGCCTGGAATTTAGGCAACTTCTCCCCCAACGTTGGAGACTCAGTCCCGCCCTTCATGCAATGGCCAAATGGCACAAAGCGAGCACTGCGGAGCTGGAAGGACCTTCTGCTACAGGTTGTCGAGTCGCTCGTGGAGTCTGGCAAGCTGACCCAGAAGTCGTGCCCTATCGCTCAACCGCGCGCCACAAAGCGCTACCTAGTAGCAGCTTCGCCGACTCATATGGACGGTTCCTCGTTCCGTGAGCCAGTTCAGCAGTCACCAGGAATATGGGTCGAAACCCACGCCGGTGCGCCAATGCTCACAGGTCAAGCACAATTCTTGCTCCACTACTTCCGGGAGGACCCTTCACTATTCCAGTTGCCTAATTCCTAAGTAGAGACTGCGCCGCCCTTCGGGAGTCCTACAATTCCCTCATGTTCGTCATAGGCACCGCGGGGCACGTTGACCACGGCAAGTCCGCGCTGGTGCGCGCGCTCACCGGCATCGACCCGGACCGCCTGCAGGAGGAGAAGGACCGCGGCATGACCATCGACCTCGGCTTTGCCTGGCTGAAGCTGCCAGGCGGCGCCGAAGTCAGCATCGTCGACGTGCCCGGCCACGAGCGCTTCATCAAGAACATGCTGGCCGGCGTCGGCGGCATCGACCTGGCGCTGCTAGTGGTCGCGGCGGACGAGGGCGTCATGCCCCAGACCCGCGAGCACCTGGCAATCCTCGACCTGCTGGGCGTGCGCCGCGGCGTGCTCGTGGTCACCAAGTCTGACCTGGTCGACGCCGACTTCCTCGACTTCGTGTCGGCGGACGTCGAAGACGTGGTCCAGGGCACGACGCTGGCGGGCTCGCCCCTCGTGCGCTGCTCCGCTACGACCCGTGAGGGCCTGGACGAGCTGCTGGCCGTGATCGAGCGGCGCCTGGCGGAGACGGAGCCGAAGCGCGACCTCGGCCGACCACGACTGCCTATCGACCGCGTGTTCACGATCGCGGGCTTCGGCACCGTGGTCACAGGGACGCTGGTAGACGGCTCGCTGAGCCTCGGGCAGGAGGTAGAGGTCGTACCGGCGGTCGAGGGCGGGCACCTGACGGCGCTGCGGGCGCGCGTGCGGGGCCTGCAGACGCATCGCGCCAAGGTTGAGCAGGCGCAGCCGGGGACACGCACCGCCGCGAACCTGGCC
>CAZNHI010000021.1:0-14131 GCA_964572535.1 uncultured Dehalococcoidia bacterium | reverse complement strand
GGCACCAAGCCAGCGACGCTGGAGACCGGCCTCACAATCAACGTGCCGCTGTTCGTCAACGAGGGCGACAAGCTCAAAGTGGACACCCGGTCCGGGGAATACCTGGAGCGCGCAAACTAGCGTGAGCCGCAGTTTGCTGCTTGGCGCTGGCGTCGCTATCGGTGTTGGCAGCGGCGTCGCCCTGGCAGCGGGTTATGCCGGGCGTCGCCAAGAGGTCTTAAGCGGCTCTTAGCGTTCTCTTAACCTCTTTGACGCGGCCAGCGGACTAGAATCCCGAAAACCCGGGCGCTGGAGCAGGCCTGACGAAATCCACCTTCTACTGGAGTAGCACATGAAACGACCCATAGTCATCGCCGGCGCTGTAATCGTGCTGGCGGCTGTCGCAGTTGCCGTTGTAGCGGGAGTGTGGCTGCTGCGCAGCGACGACCCCAACCTCCTGACCGAGGCCCCGGCGATCCCCACTTCCGGCCCGGCCGGCGCCGACGTCTCCCCCACGACCGCCGCGGCGGCTAACCTGCCCGCGGGCGTGCGGCGGTTCGTCGTCGCCTCCGGGGAGTCGAGCGCCAAGTACGTCGTCGAAGAGACGCTGCGCGGGCTGCCCGCGACCGCCGTCGGCACGACAACCGACGTCACTGGCGAGATTTACCTGACAAAGGACGGTCTCTACAAAGACCTGCCTTCCAAGTTCCGCGTTGACCTGCGCACCTTGAAGACTGACGAATCGATGCGGGACAACTACGTGAGACAGAGCGTGCTGCGCACCGGGCAGTTCCCCTTCGCGGAGTTCGTCGTGGAGAGCGTTACCGGCTTCCCGGCCGGCTACACCGAAGGCGCCGAGGTTAGCCTGACGCTCAAGGGCACAATGACGCTCAAGGGTCAGTCGAAGCCCGTGACGTTCACGGTCAAAGTGCGGCAGGCGGGCAAAACGCTTACTGCCACCGCCGACACGCAGTTCAACATGACGGATTTCGGTATCGACCCACCGGAGGTCGTGCTGGCCAAGGCGAAGGACGGCGTGGTGTTGCAGGTGGTGTTGATCGCGCGCGAGGCCTAGCTGCCGCAAACTGGGCTCGTGAACATCATCCTCTTCGAGCCCGCAGAAATTTCCCATTTGCTGCCATTAACCGACCGCAGAGCGCTGCACCTAATCGACGTGCTGCGTTTCGGCGTTGGCGACACCTTCGCCGCGGGGCTAATCGACGGGCCGCGCGCCAGGGCGACGATCGCGGGCATCGATGCCGGCGGCCTGCGCCTCGAATTCGCGTGGGGCGAGGAGCCGCCGCCCCTGGACCCGGTAACGCTGCTGCTGGGCCTGCCGCGACCCCAGACGGCCCGCAAGGTCCTGGAGGAAGCGACGGCGCTCGGTGTGGCCGAAATGCAGTTCTTCACGGCGGAGCGTGGCGACCCGAGTTACGCGCGCAGCAAGCTCTGGACCACGGACGAGTGCCGCCGTCACCTCGTCGAAGGCGCGGCGCAGGCGTTTTCCACCCGGCTGCCCCGTGTAACTTCGGGGCAGGCGTTGCGTGACGCGATTGACGCCCTGCCGCCGGACGGGACGAGGCTGGCGCTCGACAACTACGAGGGCGCCGCTCGTCTCTCAGAGGCTGCGATCACCCAACCCGTCGTGCTGGCGCTGGGGCCGGAGCGCGGCTGGTCAGAGCAGGAGCGCGAACTGCTGCGCGCCAGGGGCTTCGAGCTGGCGCACCTGGGCGAACGCGTGCTGCGTGTAGAGACGGCCTGCGTGGCCGCAATCACCCTCGTCAAAGCCAGGCTAGGTTTGATGTAGCTTCAGGGCCTTTAGACCTGCACGTATCCATGCGCAAGCCTGAAGGCAGGCAACTACGCTTGGCTTGCTGACAAAGCTCCTGACACAATGGTGTCATGAGAGAATGGAAAATGCCCCGGCTACTGACAATATGCTGTCAGGAGTGTTTTCGTATGCTGCTATCAGTCAATCGAAAAGGAGCGGCGATGCAGGTAAACCAATTCATCCTCAATGTGACCAGCGAGCAGCCGGAGCGACTCGGCGCGTTCTATCGAGATGTGGTCAAGCTGGAGCCGAACCCGCAGGTCGGTGAGCATGCATTCCTGATCGGCGGCGCGACTTTTGTCATCGACGGCCACAGCGAAACGAAGGGCAGCGCGAAGGAACCACACCGAGTGCTGCTCAACTTTATGGTCGATGACATAGCAGCCGAGCAGGACCGCCTCGAAGCCGAGGGCGTGGCCTTCATTCGCAAGCAGGGGCGGGAGTACTGGGGCGGCGTGATATCGACCTTCGTCGATCCAGACGGCAACTACGCCCAGCTCATGGAATTCAAGCCCGGCTAAGAGCCGGCAACACTGGGGGCAAGCGATGGACACAGAACACAACAAGTCGACTTACCGTGCGTTCATTCAGCAAGTATTCAATGAAGGTCGCCTGGATGCGCTGGATGAGTTCCTGGCTCCGTCATACGTGATCCGGGATGCACCGCCGGAAACGCCACCAGGCGCCGAAGGCGTCAAGTCTGTGGTTGCCATGTTTCGTGGTGCATTTCCCGATCTGGAAATCACGCTTGACGATGTCATAGCCGAGGGCGACACGGTGGCAGCTCGCTCGACGCTGCGAGGTACGCATCGGGGCTCACTTTTCGGCATTGCGCCAACCGGAAAGTCGGTGTCGATAACTAGCCTGACCATGGTGCGCATCGTCAATGGCCGCCTGGTCGAAAGTTGGATCAAGAACGACACTGCCAGCCTGATGAATCAGTTGGGCACAAATGGCGGTTGACTTGCGCTGGATGAGCCGGCGTAGGAGCCGTGTGTGAGACGGGCTGACCGTCTGTTCCAGATCATCCAGTTCATCCGGGGCCATCGTGTGACCACGGCGGCGGAGCTTGCGCGCGCCCTGGAGGTCTCGGAACGCACGGTTTACCGCGACATCCGCGACCTGATGCTCTCAGGCGTGCCGATTGAGGGGGAGGCGGGCGTCGGCTACATGCTGCGCAAGGGCTTTGACCTGCCGCCCCTGATGTTCACGCGCGACGAGGTGGAGGCGCTGGTGCTGGGTACCCGCGTGGTTAGCAGCTGGGCCGATGCCGGCCTGGGCAAGGCGGCTGAGTCGGCGCTGGAACGCATCGCGTCGGCACTGCCAGACGAGCTGCGTATGCGACTACTGGAGTCGCGGCTATTTGCGCCTGGTTTTCACGTACCGGAGGCGGTAGTCGAGCGCCTGGGGCTGCTGCGTGAGGCGACGTCGGCGAAGCGCAAAGCCTGGTTGGCGTATCGGGACGCCGGTGATGCCGCCAGCGAGCGTACGGTCCAACCCCTGGGCCTCTCGTTTTTCGGGTCGACCTGGATGCTGACCGCCTGGTGCGAGCTGCGCGGCGACTTTCGGAACTTCCGTCTTGACCGCGTAGAGACGCTCCGCCTGCTGGACGAGCGCTTCAGCGACGAACCCGGCCGGACCTGGGAAGACTACGTGCGGCTCATGGAAGCCCAGTACGGCGCCGCGTTGTAGCAGTCTCGGAGACAGCGGCGGGAGTGGGTGCTACGCTGCCAGTGTGAGACGCAACCTGGATGATCTGGACGCGCGACGCCTGCTGGGAGGCGGCCCCATACTGCTGGTCTCGTCCAGTCACCGCGGCCGCCATAACGTGATGCCGGTGGCCTATGCGATGAACCTGAGCATAGTCCCGCCGATGATCGGTATTGCGCTGCACCCGGGACGCCACACGACCGACATCATCCGCAAGACCAACGAGTTCGCGATCAACATCCCGACGCGCGACCTGCTGCACCACGTCCAGTATCTGGGCACGCTCAGCGGCGCCGATTTCGACAAGCTGGAGCTGACCAACCTGCCGACTTTTCATGCGCGGCGCGTCGGAACTGTTCTACTCGAGGGCTGCGTCGGTTGGATCGAATGTGCGCTCGAAGACATGATCGAGATGGGCGACCACTTCCTCGCGGTTGGGCGCGTTGTCGCGGTCTCCGCGGACGACGAGGCGTTCAACGACCACTGGCTGCTCACAGACAATGACTCAAAGCCGCTGCATTACCTGGGTAACAACTACTACGCCATGCTCGACCACGTCCTGGAGGCGCGCATCCCGCAGACCGCCGAGGAGTATGGCAAGCGCCTGGACGAGGCCATCTCAGAGCAGTTGGAGTTGACACACGACGCGGAAGAGCAGCGCGCCGAGGAAGACTACGAGCGCGACGAGTTCCGGCGTCGCGAGGGCTTTGATATTTAAGCCGGGGGCACCCCCGGAGCCCCCGCTGAAGGTGCGCCCCGGGGCCGTGGACTCGAATCGACGGACGAACGAAGCAGCGACACCCTCGCAGCCGCCTAAAGGTCCGCGAGAATCGTCCATATGGCACCGAAATACTGCCGGATTTCCTCTTTACTTGACGTTGCGTTCGCGGCAAGCTTCTAGTCGCGTGTTGCGGGGACCTCCGTTTTACGGACGTGTGCAGGACGCGCCGAAACTGCCCTGGTCAGGGCTAGGAGGTTGAGATGACGCAGCAGATGGCCCAGCGCTCTGGAACGAAAGTAGTTGACCCCAACTTGGCGTTGGAGCTTGTGAGGGTGACGGAAGCGGCGGCAATGTCCGCGGTGCGCTTCATGGGCAGCGGCGACAAGAAGATGGTCGACCAGGCAGCCGTGGACGCCATGCGCCGCGAGCTGACCGCGATCAATATTGCCGGCGTGGTGGTTATCGGTGAGGGCGAGAAAGACGAAGCGCCCATGCTCTACAACGGCGAGCAGATCGGCAGCGGCTCCGGCCCTGCCGTGGACATCGCCGTAGATCCCATTGACGGTACTACGCTGCTGTCAAAGGGTCTGCCCGGCGCCGTGGCGGTAATCGCCATGTCGGCCCGCGGCACCATGCACGTGCCCAGTCAAGTCTTCTACATGAACAAGATCGCCGTCGGCCCCGCGGCGCGGGACGCCATCGACATTGAGGCGCCGGTCGGCGACAACCTGACGAAGGTAGCGCGGGCCCTCGGCAAGCGGGTCTCCGAGGTCACGGTGGTGGTGCTGGATCGCCCGCGCCACGCCGATCTGATCAAGGACATACGCACCGCCGGCGCTCGCCTCAAGCTGATCTCGGATGGCGACGTGGTCGCGGGCCTGCAGACCGCGTTGCCTGAGAGCGAAGTCGACGTGTTGATGGGCATCGGCGGCACGCCGGAGGGCGTGATCCTCGCGGCGGCCTTTCGCTGCACCGGCGGCACGATCCTCTGCAAGCCGTGGCCGCGGGACGACGACGATCGCAAGCGCTACGAGGCGGAGGGCATCGACCTGAGCCACGTCTACAAGACGGAGGAGCTAGTCGGCGGTGAGGACGTGTTCTTCGCGGCCACGGGCGCCAGCACCGGCGAGCTGCTGCGGGGTGTGACGACCTCGGGCAACATCACCAGGACCCACTCGGTGGTCATGCGTTCGCGCTCCGGGACCGTGCGCTGGATAGAGGCGCTGCACAACTTCGAGCGGCTGAACAAGCTCCAGGGCATGTAGTAGATTCGGTAACAGACAAAGAGGCCGTCCAGATGGACGGCCTCTTCACGTTCTCGCGAGCTCTACTTCGCTACTTCTCCATGGCCGGGGAGTACCGGCCCTGGCGAGCCGCGGAGGTGACCAGTGCGCGGTGGTGGAACGCTTTTTGGGCCGCGTCCCGATTCTCCTTCTTGCCCGACCACGTCTTCTGCGGCGCCGCCTGCAGGCCGCGGCCGTAGGAGTAGCTGAGTTCCCACGGCACCTTCTCGCCTGCGGCGTGTCGGTTGATCGCGTCAAGGTTGACCGTCGCCTCTTCGTCCGACTGGCCGCCGGAGAGGAAGACGATGCCCGGCACCGCCGCCGGGACGGTCTCCTTGAAGCAGCTTACGGTTCGCCGCGCGACCTCATCGGCCGGAGCGCGGTAGGGCGCTTCCTTGCCGGAGAGGACCATGTTCGGCTTGAGCAAGGTGCCTGGCAGGTAGACGCGCTGTAGCGCCAGCTGCGCGTAGACGGAGCGCAGCGTGCGCACCGTGGCGTCGTGGCAGGCGTCGATCGAGTGGCCGCCGTCCATCAGTACCTCGGGCTCGACAATCGGTACCAGGCCCACCTCCTGGCAGAGCGCGGCGTAGCGGGCCAGCGCCTGGGCGTTGACCTCGATGCAGTAGTGGGACGGGATGCCATCGCCGATCGTGATCACAGCGCGCCATTTGGCGAAGCGGGCGCCCAACTCGCGGTACTCCACCAGGCGTTCGCGCAGGCCGTCCAGGCCCTCGGTGACCAGCTCGCCCGCGGCGCCGGCCAGAGCTTTGGTGCCCGCGTCGACCTTGATACCGGGGATGATGCCCTGGTCAGTGAGGACTTTGACCAGGGGCGTACCGTCGGCGCCCTTCTGGCGGATCGTCTCGTCATAGAGGATGACGCCGCTGATGAACTTGTCGGCGCCGCCGGTGCGGAACAGCAGCTCCCGGTAGTCGCGGCGGTTGTCCTCGGTGCTCTCGACGCCGATGGCGTCGAAGCGGCGTTTGATCGTGCCGGAGCTTTCGTCGGCGGCGAGGATGCCCTTCTCAGGCGCGACGAGTTCGCGAGCGGTGTTGACGAGGTCTTGCATGTTTCCCATGGCTGCCCCCTTTGTTAGGTTGGTAATCGCCTCTCCCGGACAGGCCATAACATCCTAGTCCTTGCCCGCAAGTGGAGCCACAGTGCGCGCGTAAAGGTTTGGTGTCTAAAATTCCAGCGTGGCTCAACCACGTCTCGTCATCGCTACCAACAACGCCGGTAAGGTGTCTGAGTTCCGAGATCTGCTCTCAGGTTGTGGCTGGGAAATCGTGGCGCCCGCGGACGTTGGCGTGTCAATCGAGATCGAGGAGAGCGGCGCGACCTATGCCGAGAATGCCCGCATCAAGGCGCAGGCGTTTGCGCAGGCGACAGGCCTGGCGGCGGTCGCCGACGACTCCGGGCTGGAAGTCGACGCGCTGCGGGGCGAGCCGGGCGCGCTGCACCACCTGCACGGCTGGGACGGCCGCGATAACGCCGAGCGTATCCAGATCCTGCTCGACGCGATGAAGGATGTTCCACTGGCGAAGCGGCAGGGTCGATTCCGCAGCGTGATCGTTGTGGTGCTGCCGGACGGGCGTCTGATTGAGGAAGAGGGTATCTGCGAGGGCGTCGTTGCGACGGCGCCCTCTGGTGACAAGGGCTGGGGATATGACCCGGTTTTCTTCCTGCCGGAGCGCGGCCTAACGATGGCCCAGCTCTCAGAGGCGGAGAAGAACCGCGTCAGCCATCGCGCAATCGCGGTAGCCAAGATCCGCGAGCGGCTGAGAGAGCTGGCGCAGAGTTAGCGAGCTTCCGGCACGAACACGAGAATCAGGAAGGTAATCGTGTTGAAGCAGAAGTGTAGGCCGATCGAGCCCCAGAGGGTGCCCGTCCGTTCGTACACGTAAGCCAGCAGCATGCCGATGATGGTGAAGGGGATGATCAGGCCCGGGTCACCGTGGGCGAACGAAAAGAGGCTGCCACTGAGCGCCGCTGCGAAAACAAACGGCATGTGCAGGCGCAGCTTGGCGAAGAGAAAGCCCCGGAACAGCAGTTCCTCGACGATCGGCGCCCCGAAGATCACCAGCGCTCCGGTGGCGATGACGACCAGGCCTGACTCGTAGGTGTCGTCCGGCAGCTGCTGGTCGGGCTCCAGGAAGTCGAGGCCCAGTATCTCAATCAGCACGCCGTAAGCGATCACCGCGATGTACGCCACGAGGAGGAACAGCACGATCGCTCCCAGGAGCCGGAGCCAGGGGTTCGAGCCACGTTGTGGCGGCGTCCGGAAGCCCAGGTCACGCCAGGTCGCGCCCCTGCGGCTGATGATGAAGTAGACCAGGAGCACGCTGCAGACGTACCAGGCGCCGTTGACCAGCGCCTGGGTTAGGCGTCCGCCGGTGGAATCCTCGCCGAAATGATCGACCAGCGGGTAGGAGCCATAGGCGAGCACAACGAGCAAGACGAGCACGCCGGCGACAGCCATGGCGAGGTCGAGCAAGTTCCAGGGGACGGCGCGAGGTGACGTCGTAGATGTAGGGTTCGGCTCGAAGTCTTCGATTCGGGGAAAGGTCATCTCGCCTCGGGAGCTATGAACAGGGAGCCTGGTTTACCGTCCAAACGGGCCGGTGCTACCATCGCTCTCAGAGCTTTGAGCGTTCCCTTTTTGATTCCACTCTACAGGTCATGCAGATGATACGTCGCGGCTCGGTGGCAGACAGATGAGCGAGTTCGCGCGGCAGGAGCTGCGTCGGTTTCGTCCTGCAAAGGGCACGGCCCTGACCATCGGCAACTTCGATGGCGTGCACCTGGGTCATCAGCATCTGGTGCGCTTCCTGATGCAGCGGGCCCAAGCGCAGGGCCTGCAGGCGGGTGCTGTCACGCTCTACCCGGACCCGGTGCGCGTGCTGCGGCCCCAGGAGCCGATGCAGTACCTGACCAGCCTGGAGGAGCGCCTGGAGCTGCTGCGCGATCTGGGCCTGGACTTCGTGGTGCCGCTGACGTTTACGTCTGAGCTGGCGGAGACGGCGCCGCGGGCCTTCGTCTCCATGTTGCATGACGACCTGGACCTGCGACTGCTGATCATGGGCCCCGATAACGCCTTCGGGCGCAACCGCGAGGCGACGCCGGAGTCTATGGCGCGGATTGGCGCCGAGATGGGCTTCAGCGTCGAGGTGATGCCGCAGCCGCTGGCCACGGACAGGATGACGGTGAGCTCCACCTCGATTCGCAAAGCCCTGGCAGAAGGCGACCTGGAAACGGTGAGGGCTCAGCTGGGACGACACTACTCGCTGCGCGGCCCGGTGGTCCCCGGGGAGCAGCGCGGCCGCACGCTGGGGTTCCCGACGGCGAACATCGGCGTCACGGCGGACCGCGCGCTGCCGGCCTATGGCGTTTACGCGACCTGGGCTTTCATCGGCGAGGTCTGGTACCAGTCCGCCACGAGCATTGGCGTGCGGCCGCAGTTCGATGGCGAACACCCCAGCGTGGAGACTTACATCTTCGATTTCAACGAAAACGTTTACGACCAGACGCTGCGCATCGAGCTGGTCGAACGCCTGCGCCCGGAGCTCAAGTTCGACAGCGTCGAGGCGCTGGTTGAGCAGATGCACGCAGACGTTGCGCGCTCACGCGAGATCCTCTCGGCTTACGTTTGGCCGTTTACGAGTCGCTAACTTCTTGCGGTCGATGAACCCACATCGTCCTCGACCGTGAGTATCTTTGTGTAGCTGCGGGTGACGTAGAGAGGGCGGAAGCCCATACTCGCGTACATCTGCTTGGGTGTGTCGTCCGGGTCTGCCGTAATGACTACAGGGCCGGCGCCCCGCGCGCGAGCATCCGCTACACAGTGTGTAATCAGGGCAGTTGCGATGCCACGATGACGGTACGCGGGGTGCGTGAACAGGTCTTCCACCTGGCCGACGCCGTTGTCGCCGGGCCAGGAGTTGAAGAACGCGACAGCCAGGTCGTCGACATAAGCGAGCCAGAAACGTACTGCCGGCGACTTTGCGCGCACGTACGTTACCCACTCCGGCGCGGTGCTAAGGTCGGGTGTGTGGCCATGCTTCTCAGCATCTTCGGTGAGATCCATGCGAAGTAGCCGCTCGTAGGCTTGCCAACCCGCTTCGGTGAGTATTTCGCGAATTTCGATGGGCCTGGCGACGGCTTTGACTTCACCTTCGAGCAGAAGGTGTAGGCCCTCGGAGATGTATGAGAAGCCTCCATTCAGCGCCAAGCGAGCGGCGATCCGAGGTGGCGTCAGCGCATCGATATCGAAACGCCGATGCCCGAAGCTGGCGAATTCGTTTTCGGCGTGTAGCAGCAGTGCTTCGATCTCGTCCGCCTTGGTGGTGCGGATACGGTCCACGTGGTTCGCGTCATAGCGTCGTGGCGTCGACCGGTTGCGAACGAAGGTAGCGCCATGAGCCTCGAAGCGCTCGTTGCCAATCGCTGAGTAGGCTGCAATAGTTTCGCAAACCCGGCCAAGCAGGTCGTCCTTAGTCATTACGTCAGACTCTCGTCGCTCACTATTGTGCTGATCTTACTTGTGGGGTCACCCTAGCGGCGGGCGCTAGTAGAATAATCAGACGAAACAATCATCGGCGGCGAGGGCAATAAGACATGCAGATCAAAGTTCAGTCCGGCGACATCAGTGCCTCTCGCGCCGGCGCCATCGTGGTCAACCTGTTCGAGGGCGTCACGGCGCCCGCAGGCGGTACCGGGGCCGTGGATAAGGCGTTGGGCGGCGTGATCTCGCAGCTGATCGAGGCCGGTGACATCCGCGGCAAGTCTGGTGAGTTCACGCTGATCCACTCGCTGGGGCGGGTACCGTCGCCACGCGTCGTTGTCGCTGGCCTCGGCAAGTCTTCGGAGTTCTCGGTTGACAAGATACGCACGCTCTCCGGCGACCTGGCGCGCTACCTGCGCGGCCAGCGCCTGAAGGACGTGGCCGTGATCACACACGGCGCCGGCATCGCCGGATTGCCCGCCGAAGACTGCGCTGCCGCGATCGCCGAAGGCACGCTGCTGGGCCTCTACCGCTTCCTGCGCCACAAAAAGGCTGAGGAGGACGGCGAGCTCGAATCGCTGACGCTGGTTGAGCACGACGCGTCCAAAGTGCCGGCGCTGGAGCGCGGCGTCGAACGCGGGCGCATCCTGGCGGAGGCGACAAACTTCTGCCGCGACCTGGCCAACGAGCCCTCCAACTACCTGACCCCGACCGAGATGGCGGACCGCGCCAAGGACCTCGCGGCGTCCGTGGGGCTCGAGTGTGAAGTCTACGGTCCCGGCTGGATGAGCGAGAAGGGCATGGGCGGCGTTCTGGGTGTCGCGGCTGGCAGTAACCAGGAGCCGCGCTTCATCGTGCTGCGCTACAACGGCGCGGGAGACGCGAAACCGCTGGCGCTGGTAGGCAAGGGCATCACCTTCGACACCGGCGGTATCTCGATCAAGCCCGCGGCGGGTATGGAAGAGATGAAGGGCGACATGGCCGGCGGCGCCTCAGTGATCGCGGCGATGAGCGCGATTGCGCAGTTGCGTCCGAGGGTCAACGTGATCGGCATCGTCCCAGCGACGGAGAACATGCCCGGCGGCAGCGCAATCAAGCCCGGCGACGTGCTGAAGACGATGTCCGGTAAGACGATCGAGGTGATCAATACAGACGCGGAGGGACGCCTGATCCTCTCCGACGGCCTGGCTTACGCCCGCGAGCAGGGCGCCGCGGCGATCGTCGACATCGCAACCCTTACGGGCGCGATCAGCATCGCGCTGGGCAATGTGGCGATGGGCGCGATGACCAATGACGCGGCGCTGCTTGAGCGCGTCAAGAAGGCGGCCGAGGCGGCGGGCGAGAAGGTCTGGGAGTTGCCGATGTACGAGGAGTACAAGGAGCAGATCCGTAGCGACGTGGCCGATATGAAGAACACGGGCGGCCGCGGCGCTGGGTCGATAACGGCGGCGATGCTGCTGCGCGAGTTCGTCGACGACACGCCGTGGGTGCACCTTGATATCGCCGGCGTTGACACCTACGACCGCGACAAAGGCGTGATCGTCAAGGGCGCCAGCGGCATACCGGTGCGGACGCTGGTCAACCTGGCGCTGCAGTCGGCGGAGTCGGGACCCGCTAAGTAGAAGTCTCTTGGCCCGCAGTCACAGCCTGATCAGCCCGCGACTGGCCTTCCTGGCGGAACGGCGGCTCTTTCGCGACTCGGCGGAACTGCTGTTGGTGGCGCTGGCGTTTCTGCTCTACTTCGTCGTTAGGGCCAACGTCATCGACCGGCCGGACGTGGCGCTGGCTAACGCCCGCCTGGTCGTCGACGCAGAGCAAGCGCTGGGCATCTTCGCCGAGGCGTCGTGGCAGCAGTCGATCCTCGAGAGCGACCTGCTGGTCCGTCTCTTCAACTTCGTCTACTTCTGGCTGGACTTCCCGCTGATTGCGGCGCTGGGTCTCTGGATGTACGCCCGGCGGCGGCAGCCGTACACGTTCACGCGCGACGCGATCCTGTTCTCCGGCGCCCTGGCGCTGGTCTCCTACAACCTGTTTCCAGTGGCGCCTCCACGGCTGCTGCCGGAGGCGGGCCTGATCGACACGCTGCAGGTGTTCAGCAACGCCAGCTACCAGGCGCAATCGACCGAGTTCTTCGTCAACCCGTACGCGGCTATGCCGAGCCTGCACGCCGGCTGGGCGCTGCTGGTGGCGACGGGCATGATCCTGGCGTTCCCGCGTAACCGTTTCGTGTTAGTGCTGGCCCTGGCGCACGTGCTGGCGCAGTCGTCCTCGACGGTGTTCACGGGGAACCACTACTTCCTCGACGGAGCGGGAGGGCTTGTGGCGGCCGCCGGCGGGCTGACGTTCGCGACCTTCATGCAGCGGCATGGCTACGATCTGGCGCGGAGGCGCCTGGGGATAAGCAGAGAACCGTAGGGGCCCGAGCATGCTCGGGCCCCTGCGGTTCGGTCTCGTAAGTTCTTAGAAGCCTTCCGGGTTGAAGCGCTTGTGGTTCTCGTCGATGAAGTCTTGAACCTGGCCCTTTGACAGTTCGGCGACCGGGAACTTGTCGAGTCGTGTCCAGGACGTAATCGCGATCGTCTCCGGCTCCATCTCGGTGTATTGGGTCATGACCACGAAGCGACGGCGGTCGATGTTGTCGTTGGCGATCGACTTGAGCTGGTCGATTGCCGCCTGGTCGGTCGTGTTGTACCAAATGACGACGCCGCCGTGCTCCATGTTGTGCAGCAGGTTCTCCTTCGGCGCCGGGTTGTCCAGCACCTTGAAAGGCATCGGTGTGCTGGAGTGCGGGCCGGAGGTGGGCGGGTTGCTGGTGTAGCAGAGAGGATCGACGTAGTTCTGCGCGTCCAGCTGTGCCTGGGTGCAGATTGGAATGACGGTCCCGGGAGAGTAGTGCAGGCGGTCGTCCTGGGTATTGAGCTGGCCGTCCGAGCCGGCGTGCGGCGGGTAGTAGACGCCGGGAATGTTCGGGTCGTCATTCTCCTGCGCCTTTTGGGACGCGCTGGGTCCCGAGTCCACGTTGTCAGCCTGGGTGACGGCGTAGACCAAGATCGCGACGATGGCGATGACGCCGGCGGCGATCAGGATCGTAGTCAAGGGGAGGCGGCCACCGGGCCCGCGCACGGCCGTGGCGCTGACGCGCTCACGTCTGGCGCGCTGGGCGTTGCCCGGCTGGTGCGCCGCGCGTTCGTCACGTCTCTGCAGACGCGTGTTGGGGTTCCTGCTCACGGGGTTTCTCCTCCCATCCGAAGCGTGCCGGCGGTTGGCCGGCACGCCTTCACCACCCTATGCAATGCCGACTCCGTCGCGGCGGCGTCAGACGTGTCGATGTGCCAGTGGGTTCTTATCAGCGGCTCTTCGCGCTCCGCCAGCCTGCGATAGACGGCCAGGCCGGCAGAAGAGCTGTCGTCGGGGTCCGCTCCGTCTCGGCGCCGTCTCAGGCGGCCCTCGATCACGGATTCGGGTGCCGAGAAGCGCAGGATCAAGAGCCGCGCGCCGGTATCGTCAGCCAGCGTGTAGCCGGTCTGACGGTCGGCTTCCTTGAGGTTCGTCGCGTCGACGATCACGTTGCGGCCGTGCTCCAGTAGCTCGCGCGCGGAGTCTCGTATCGCCTCGAACAGCCGGCGGCTCTCCGTTGTGCTATACACCGGCTCGCCGAACAGGAGGCGCCGCAGGGCGTCGCTTTCGAGCACAGTAGCATCGATCTCGGGCGCCAGGCGGCGGACAAAGGAAGACTTGCCGCTGCCAGGCAGGCCCACGGTGAGGATCAACGCCGGCACCGTGCTCTGGTCCGGGGGCGCTTCGCCTATGGCCTTGAGGATGCTGGAGACGTTGGTTTCCAGCGTTCGTCCCCTGCGATCGGTCATATCTGAAATTATAGGGTAGGCGTCCGGCGGTACACCAATGCCGAACGGCCCAGGGGACTTCTCTACGAGGTTTGCAGTGTGTATATAGTGCTGTTAGACTGTTGAAGACGCGCAATAAGAATAGACTGACGAGGGCCTGAACGGCCGAATGCCTCTAGCTACAGAGCGCAAGACGGAAATCATCCAGGAGCATCACAAGCACGAGACGGACACAGGTTCCGCTGAAGTGCAGATTGCGAT